>JBIKSI010000053.1:0-21112 GCA_044348665.1 Crocinitomicaceae bacterium | reverse complement strand
ATTTCAGCAAAAGAATAGCTTTGATTTAGACGAATACCTTTTTCGGTTTCTTTGAGGCTTGCAAGTTCATTTACAGAATCATGTTCCAAAAATAAAATTAAATTTTCTTTGCTTGCACGATTCAAAAACTGTTCTTTTTCGGTCATTGTGATTAGTGGACGCGTATCGTAACCCATCACATAAGGAAGTGGAATATGTCCAACACTTGGAAGTAAATCTGCCATAAATACAAGTGTTCTTTCTTGATACCTAATATGCGGAATCATCATACTTTCGGTATGACCGTCCACAAAAAGCACATCAACATTTGGGAAAACATTTTCAGTAAAATTACCAATTCTATCAACAAATTTAAGTTGACCACTTTCCTTAATAGGCAAAATGTTTTCTGTCAAAAAAGATGCTTTTTCCCTTGGATTTGGTTCGGTTGCCCACTTCCAATGATTTTCTGTACTCCAATAAATTGCATTTCTAAAAACTGGTTCAAATGCTGTTCTATCCTTATTCCATTTTATTGCCCCACCGCAATGATCAAAATGTAAGTGAGTCAAAAACACATCCGTAATGTCGTCCACATGAAAACCTTTTTGCTTCAAACTGGATTCTAAACTTTTTGTATTAGATAGATAATAATGTGAGAAAAATTTTTCCGTTTGTTTGTCACCAATCCCTGTGTCAATAAGGATTAAACGATTTCCTTCTTCGATAAGTAAGCAGCGCATGGACCATTCGCAAAGGTTATTTTCATCAGCCGGATTTGTCTTTTGCCACAAAGTTTTTGGCACAACTCCAAACATTGCTCCGCCATCTAATTTAAAGTTTCCTGTTTCAATTACGTGTAATTTCATAAGCTTAAGCTATCATTTTGATTTCATAATTTTTTGAATTGAAGGCGAAAGAATCACCCACTTTTTTACCAAACAAAATTTTCCCGATTGGTGAATTCAAATTTAAGCAAAAAATTGTTTCACTTTCAAATTCGATTTTCCCCAAACCCAAAGAAATGTAAAAAATTTCAAAATTGGTATAAATTAACGAACCTTGAGTTACCCTTTCTGAACCAAAATCGGATAAATTTTTGAAAATATCGCAATTTTTTTCTGCCTCAAGTAGCACTTTTCCTGCGTTTTCAAGCTCAATTTGAGCCATTGCTCGAGAAGTTTCGTGTTTATCTCCAGCAGAACCTTTTGTTTCAATCGTTACTGATTCTTGAGCTTCCTCGAAATTGTTTTGTGCAAACTTTAGCTTTTCTTCCAAAATTCGCTTAATTTCAAGTTTAAGAGATTCTTTTTGAATCATAAACTACCGAAGTAAAGGCTAATTATCGCCACAACAGAAGCACAAAGCCCAATGATTTTTCGAACGGTTAATTCTTCTCTAAAAGCAATAAATCCGGTAAAAGCAGAAATAATTACAATAGAAATATTTGTGACTGCTAAAATTGTAGAATCATCCCAATCAAGCTTGGAATAACTTGTTATCAAAAATAAAATAGAAAAGTAATTCGGGATTCCCAAAGCAATTCCAGCAATTAAATTTTTCCACTTGAATTTTTTCGTTTTTTTAATGAAAGTGTATAGTAAAACGATTAAACCGATTGAAAAAGCAACCATAAAACCAAAAGCGCTAAAAATAGACGAGGGAATGTGAGTCATTACATTTTTTTGGGAATAATTTAATACAAAATCTAACATTCCACCACCAATAAATAGGAAAAAAAGCATCCAAAGCACTGGTTTTTTATTGACCACCACGTCATTCTTTTTGTTTACAGACATCAATAAGACGCCAACAATCGCTAAAACAATTCCGAAAATTTTAAGAACGGTTATTTTTTCTCCATAAGCAACAATCATTAGAAGCACAGAAATTGCCATACTCATTTTTACCGCTACTGAAGTCATAGCCACTCCATTCCTCTGTGAACTAAAGCCCATTACTAAAAATGAAGCAATGAATAAAAACCCAGCAATTATAACAAATGGAAACCATTCAGGATGTTGAAAAGCTTCTGGTTTGAGGTCCTTACCATAAATCAACATCCCACATGAAGAGGCGAAAAGGTAATTAAAAACTATTGCTTGTAAGGTATCAATTTTGTACTTTTTAAATAACTTAAAAATTACAAAAATTAGGGAAGAAATGAGGATACTTGCTATTAAATAAATCATTTGCAAAAGTAATAGTAAATTTTGTCATTTGAAAATTCTTGATGAAATTTTGGAATACCCTGTATGACAGGCGCTTTAATTCCATCTTTAAAAATTGAATTCCCTACTATAACCCTCGCTTCATCCCAATCGTGATTTACCAAAAAATGTTGCAAAGTTCTACTTCCTCCTTCAATAAAAACGGATTGAATTCCAAGTTCATACAAGGCTTTTAAAATTACCTTTGTGTCGATAGACTCCAATTTGTAAAAATGAATATTATTGATTTTTTCGTTTTTTTGGCGATTAAAAATAATCGTTTCTACCTCGTCATTAAATATACTTGCAGAATTCTGAATGGATAATTGACTGTCAATGACGATTCTCGTTGGATTTTTACCATTTACTTCCCGCACGGTCAGGCTTGGATTATCCGTTACAACGGTATTTCTGCCTACCAAAATTGCTTGTTCCTGACTTCTCCAAGCATGAACTAAAGATTGAGTTTCGGGAGAACTAATCCAATTGATCTTTTTTTCAGAATTTTCGTCACGCTTTTTATCGATAAAACCATCTTTTGTTTGCGCCCATTTCAAGATTACATAAGGTCGTTTTTTATTATGAAAAGTAAAAAAACGTTTATTTAATTTCAAACAATCTTGCTCCAAAACTCCAACTTTGGCTTCAATTCCAGCAGCTATTAATTTTTCAATACCTTTTCCGTCAACTTCATGAAATGGATCTTTTGATCCGATAACCACACGTTTAAATTTGTATTTTAAAATTAAATCCACGCAGGGAGGAGTTTTTCCAAAATGTGCGCAAGGCTCAAGACTAACATAAATTGTTGCTTCGGAAAGTAATTCTTTGTTTTTCACCGAATTTATCGCATTCACCTCTGCATGCGCTTGACCGTACATTTGGTGATAGCCCTCCCCTATTATTTTGTCATTCAAAACAATAAGCGCGCCAACAAGTGGATTAGGAGCTACATTCCCTGCACCTAAAAGTGCCAATTCAATGCAGCGTCGCATATAAAATTCATCTGAAAACATACCGTAAAAATACTGTAATTTAGAATATTTTTATGTATTTTTGATTTTTTAAGACATAAAATATGAAATTTCTTTTACTTGCAACATGTTTATTTTCCTTGGGAATTCTCTTTTCCCAAAATTCACAAATCAGAACAATTAACATAAATGGAACGACTAGAAGTTACCGTTTGTATGTTCCTGCTGTTTATAATTCAAATCAAGCAGTTCCATTGGTTTTCAACTTTCATGGTTACACTTCCACTGCCTTTGAACAAGAAAACTATGGTGATTTTAGAGGAATTGCAGATACTGCCAATTTTATTTTGGTTCATCCAGAGGGTTTAGATGGTGGTTCCGGCAATTTTTGGAATTCTTTTTCTACTGTTGCGCCATCAAATTATGATTATCAATTTGTTTCTCAATTGATCGATAGTTTACAACTCGAATATTCGATTGATGAAACTCGTGTTTATAGCACAGGATTGAGTAACGGCGGTTTTTTTAGCTATGATTTAGCTTGTTTTATGAGCGAAAAAATTGCTGCTATTGCTTCTGTTTCAGGGAGTATGATTAGTCAGCATGAATCTTTATGTAATCCATCACGAAAAGTACCAGTCATGCAAATTCATGGCACTGCCGACCAAGTAGTTACCTATTCTGGAACAGGGGGAATCATTGAATGTGCAGGCGCAGAAAACTTAGTCGAAGCATGGGTAAATCGGAATAATTGTAACTTGGTACCCATAACAAGTAATTTACCAAACAGCGTAACTATCGATAATTCGAGCGTTACACATTATGTTTATGAAGGAGAAAATACTTCTGTTGAATTTTATAAAATTATCGGCGGTGGACACACTTGGCCAGGTGCCACATTTGCTAGTCCAGGACAAAACACCAATCAAGATTTTTCTGCGAGCAAGGAAATTTGGAGGTTTTTTAGACAATATTCATTGAATCAAGTTAGTGCATCAACAAATGAATTAATTGAAAAAGATATTACGATTTTTCCCAACCCAAGTTTGTCAGAATTGACAATTCAATTAAATGGTTTAAACATTGATTTTGTAAATCTATTTGACTCAAAAGGACTTAAAGTACTTGAAAATGAAGCAACAAATTTAGATGAAATAAAAATCAATACACAAAATTTAAATCCTGGTATATATCTATTAGAAATTGGAAAACAATACCATAAAATAATTGTAGGGAATTAACCCCAAATCAAGACCGGAAGATTGTTTTTCTGAAAATTACTGTAACCAAAATAGAATAAATCGTTGACAAAAAAATCATTCCTAAGATTGAAAGTGTAGCAGTAAATTTTGCGTTATAAATGGCATCTATAGTATTCAAACCACTTTTATAAATTTCTTCTTTGGTTTTAGTTTCTAATTCTAGGTTACTTTTTTTAAGTTTAGCAATATTTTTCAATGAAGAAGTTTCTTTTTTAAGTTTTTCTATATGTGGCTTTTTTAAATCCTCGATTATACCTGGATTAATATTGTTATAATAAAAAAACATAAAAACTGACACAATTACAGCATAAGGAACACCTACTGACATAGCGGCTTTTATGTCGCTCAAAGCATTTCCTTCATTTGCTGCTTTCTTTTTCTTATCTTCCTTTGAACCTTCTTCTTTTTTCTTATGAAAATATAATCCAAAGGAAATACCAGACAAAAGTAAAAACATATTTACAAACATACTTACAACTGTCGTTAATTCAGTTGTCTTTGGAAAAATCAAATGAAATGTGAATGTGAAAACAATCCAAATTAAAGCAAATATTATTCCTGTTTTTAATGTTACTTTCATTAAATCTATATTGTAAAATTAATTCAATTTTAATTTATTCTTTGCAGGTCCGATGCGATTTTAACAATTTTTATTTTTAATTAGCAATAGCTTATGTTAATTTCAATTTTTAAATTAAGGAAAAAATTACAAACTAAAACTCATATTATTTATTTCCTTTTGCGTAGTCCGCCAAAAACTTCTCCAAACCTGAATCAGTCAAAGGGTGTTTTGCCAAAGCCATGATTGCGCTTAAAGGACCAGTCATCACGTCTGCGCCAATTTCAGCACATTGAATAATATGTATTGGGTGACGAATCGAAGCAGCTAAAATTTCGGTATCAAATCCATAATTATCAAATATCAAACGTATTTGCGCAATTAAATCAATTCCATTTGTTGAAACATCATCTAACCTACCAACAAATGGAGAAATGTATGACGCTCCAGCTTTAGCAGCTAAAAGTGCTTGTCCAGCGGAGAAAATTAATGTACAATTTGTTCTAATTCCTTTCGAAGAAAAATATTTAATTGCTTTAATCCCTTCAGGAATCATTGGAACTTTCACCACGATATTTGGATGTAACTCAGCCAACATTTCACCTTCTCTCACCATTCCGGCAAAATCTGTTGAAATAACCTCTGCACTTACGTCACCGTCAACTATTTTGCAAATATCAACATAATGTTTAAGGATATTATCAGTACCAGTAATTCCCTCTTTGGCCATTAAAGATGGATTTGTTGTAACACCATCTAAGATTCCCAAATCATTTGCTTCTTTAATTTCTTGCAGATTGGCTGTGTCAATGAAAAATTTCATGCTATATATTTTTAAAAAAAATTCAATAAAAAAGGGGCAAGCTACTTTCATCGCACCGCTCAACTTCATACCTTTGCTACGTTCCCGTCCTGGAGGAGTCTGAAGGAGCTGGTCGTAAAAGACTTACCCCGTGCAAAATTAAGCATTATTTTAAATATATCAAGTAAAAGTTCGATTTTTGCTAATTTTTATTTGTAATTTTGCAAACTGATTAAATAAAATGATTCTATTTTTAAGTGATGTAGCAGGTTCTGAGGTTTTATTAATCTTGGTTTTTATATTGATATTTTTTGGTTCAAAAAGTATTCCTGGCATTGCTAGAACTTTCGGTAGAACAATTCGTCAAATTAAAGATGCCTCCCAAGATTTACAGGATGAAATTAGAAAATCAACTGCGGATATGAAAGGTGATTTGAATTTGAGTTCATTAATTGAGGAAACAAGTCGCGATATTCAAAAACCATTTGAAGAATATGCAAGTGACTTGGACGAATCAATAAAATACGATAGCAAAAACAACTATTTTGTAAACAAGCAAGCAGAGTTGGATGCTGCAAAAAATGAATCTCCTGTGATGGAAAAAACAATTGAAACTCCAATCACAAAACCTGAAAACATCAAAAAACCTCTTCCAGAAAACTTACCGTTGGACCAGCAGGGTATTGAATAAAGATTAATAATTCAAAAAAATTCAATATGCATTTAAAAAATTGTATTTTTGAAAAATAAATTTTTGTTTTAACTCTAAAATTCTTTTGTTTATATCCCCAACTTTTTCTTGTATTTCATATACAAATCAGTTTGTGGGTTTGTTACTTCCAAAAATGAACCATTTATTAAAATAAGGGTCACGTCATTTGTACGCATGTCTAAGGCATTTCCTTTAGAAACGAATAAAGTCGCTTGCTTACCTACTTCAATTGAACCGTAATTTTTATCAATCCCCATAATTTCACAAGGAGTTAAACTGATTGATTTTAAGGCTTCCTCACTAGGAAGTCCATAAGCAATGGCTGTACCAGCTAAAAAAGGAATATTTCTAGCATTCATTCCCTCCATATCTCCCTCATTTTGAAGACAGAACTTAACGCCTGCTTTGTGCAATAAAAATGGTAATTGATAAGATAAATCAATTGGATCATCCTCATTTTGCGGCAAAGAATGCAGTTTTTCAAGCATAATCGGAATATTTGCATCTTTGATTCTATCAGCAATCAAATAGGATTCATACCCTCCAATTATTACTGGAAATTTGATTCCCATTTTTTTTGAAAACTCAACAATATCTAATAATTGCTGTACATCATTTGCATGAATATAAAGTCTTTTTGATCCAGTAAAAAGTTCCTTCATCGCTTGAAAACGAATATCTAATTCATGTTTATCCGGATTTTCGGCATAAATCTTTGCTGCTTCAAAAAATTGTGAAAGCTTACGCTTATTTTCCTCGTATTTTTCGTTTCGTTTGATTTCCTTAGAGCCTGATCTCCAATCTCCGTATTGAATACTAGACGGCCAATTCAAATGAATTCCATCATCAGCTTTTATAACAGCGTCTTCCCAGTTCCATCCCGCCAAATGCATTACAGAGGAACTTCCTGGAATGGTTCCATTTTTTGGAGTCGTTTGCGTTATTAATACTCCATTTGTTCGCACAGTGGAAATAACTTTGGATTCCACATTAAAGGCAATCAAAGCACGAATATGTGGATTCAAATCTCCAACTTCACTAAAATCATTTGTTGCTCTTACAGATTCAATTTCTGTTAAGCCTAATGTTGAATTCGGCGCAACAAAACCAGGATAAACCAATTGACCTTGCAAATCAATGATGGTATCCCATTCATTTTTTCTAACCGTGTAGGCCAATGAGTTTTTGATAAAGGTAATTTTTCCATCGTTGATACCAATTGCAGAATTATTAACAATTTCTCCATTCCCAACATGCAAATGACCGTTTAAGAGTAAAATTCTATTCTTATTCTGTCCAAAAAATTGATTTGACACTAGAATAGCTGCAAGTGCGATTATTATTTTAAAATTCATGATTCAAAATTTAATATTCAACCTTAATGTTCATTCGCCCCCTCATTTCCTTCCTCTCCAAAGGTACTACAATGAAAATGCTTATCTTTTTTCTTAATAAATGCCTTTGTTTCATTGCCTTTTTTGCCACTTCCGCTCATTTTTGTCAAAATTCGAGCTTTTTCCTCTTGATTCTTTTTTCTTAAAAGCAAATCTTGAGATTTTTCAAAAAGAATTTCACCGTCAATAATTGTCATTTCTACTTGGGCATTAATACTTAAGGGATTATCAGACCAAAGCACCAAATCTGCGTCTTTCCCAGCTTTTAAACTCCCTAAACGATCATCCAAGTGCAATAATTTTGCTGGATTTAAGGTTACCATTTTCCAAGCCTCCTCTTCCGTTGTCCCACCATATTTTATTGTTTTTGCAGCTTCTTGGTTCAAGCGACGACCCATTTCGGCATCATCCGAATTGATTGCCGTAACTATTCCCATTTTGGAGAGCATAGCTGCATTTTGAGGAATTGCATCATAAACTTCATACTTATATGCCCACCAATCAGAAAAGGTCGATGCTCCAGCACCATGATTTTTCATTTTATCAGCAATTTTATATCCTTCTAAAATGTGTGTAAAGGTATTTAACTTAAAATTCAATGAATCAGCCAAATGCATCAACATATTTATTTCAGATTGTATGTAAGAATGGCAAGTAATAAACCTTTCAGATTTCAAAATTTCTAACAACACCTCTAATTCTAAATCTTTTCTATAATTGGTTTGACTTGCTTTTTCCTTTTCATATTTTTTGGCTCTTTCAAAAGCATCATACATAATCTGCTCCACTCCCATTCTCGTTTGAGGAAAACGAATGGTATTAAAATCTCCCCAGTTTGCTTGCTTAACGTTTTCACCCAAAGCAAATTTTATGAATTTTGGAGCATTTGGAATCAACATTTCTTCGGGCGTGTGACCCCATTTTAATTTAATTAGCGCCGATTGTCCTCCAATTGGATTCGCTGAACCATGAAGCAATTGAGAAGTAGTAACTCCACCTGCAAGTTGACGATAAATATCTATGTCATCTGAATTCACAACATCCGCAATACTTACTTCTGCCGAAATTGCTTGCCCGCCTTCATTTACACCTTTACTGATTGCAATGTGCGAGTGTTCATCAATAATCCCATTCGTTAAATGTTTCCCAAAACCATTAATAATTTTTGCATTTTTTGGAGCAACATAATTTCCTTTACCTACAAATTTGATTTTCCCATTTTCAACTACCACCGTTCCATCTTCGATCTTGCCTTCATTTTCATTTGTCCAAAGGGTAACATGTTCAATTATCAAATTCTGTTGCTGAGGCTTTTCTTCAAAACCATAGGACATGTTAGGATACCAAATCGGAAATTCAATGTTTTTTTCTTGTTCTTTATCCTTTTTTTTCTTTTCCTTCTCCCCTTCTTCATTGCGAATTGCACTCCATTTCACCCATTTTCCATCGGCTAAAACAGCATCACCTTCAAAAATGCCAAATTTAGCATTCACTTTCGCGTGTAAACTAACATTTCCTTCCCATTTTAAATCTTCTGAATTAAATTGTAAAGTAATATCATTTCCTACTAAATTCAAATAACACGGAATTTCCAAGCTATCTTTTTTAGGCTCGTTTGTTGGTTTTTTCTTTTTGAATTTTTTGATAGGTTTAGAAGAATTATCGTTTGTATTCCTTTTCTTTAGAATAGCCTGCGGTTTTTCCTTTGTTCCAGTAATTTTAAGACTCAAATATTCTTCATCCACCACAATATTATAATTCCCACGAATATCAACTATTTGAGTAATTTGATGCACCAACTGTTGACCTAAATTCCAGGATTCTAACAATTGGGCTTCTTGCTCAAATGGATTGGAATCATAAACAGAAAAAGAAGCTTTTTTTCCTGATTCTAGACTTCCGAAAATAGAATCAATTCCCAAAAATTTCGCAGGATTAAGCGTCAAGGCTTTTAATGCATCTTCTTCGCTCAAACCGTTTTCGATAGCAGCGTGAATGTTTTTCCAAAAATTTGAAGGATTTGAACCTGTTGAAGTAAATGCGATTTCAACTTGATTTTTCATCAAAACAGCAGGATTTGCTGGTGCCAATTCCCAATGCTTTAAATCACTTAAAGGAATTTGTTTTGCAACGTAAGGATCCTTTACATCATAGGCTAAAGGGAAATTTATTGGTAAAATAACTTTTGCATTTATTTTTTTTAAATCCTCAGCGATTGCGTATTCATTTCCCGATCCAAGGTAAATAAAATCAAGATTAAACTCACTTGCAATTTTATGAGCTCTTAAAATCTCCAAATTTTCACTTGTTTGAAAAATTATTGAATTTTTTATTTGTTTACTCAATTCATCCAATGAAAGATTATTCTCCTTTTTTTCGGCACTTTGATACCACTTTAAGTCATACAAAGTTTGTCTCAATAAAGCAATACTTCCCATTTGAGAAGATGGATAGGTCTGATTTGATACACCTTTTTTGAAAGAAAAATGAGCAAGCGCCTCGGCATCAATTAGGTTTTTAGTGTAAGAAGAATTCTTGTCCAATGCAAAAATGACACTTGTACCTTGACAAATTCCATCATCTTGATGTGTTGAAACAACTCCAAACCCCATTTTATGGTAATCTTCAACAGCTTTTTCGTCGTAATTAAATAAACTTGCAGCTTTAATTTCCGGATGAATTGCTTCATTCCAATAATAAGGTCCTTGCTTTGACGTTTCAATTTGCGGAAAAAATGATTCATTTCCCTTTGCTTTCGGAATACCAAAACTTGAAATTGTTTCAATAAAAGCAGGTAAAATAGTTTTTCCTTCAAAATCTAAAACCAAGGCATCACTGGGGATTCTCACCAAGGCACCCACTTCAATAATTTCATCATTTTTCAAAAGCAGAATTCCGTTTTCAATAGTTTTACTTGGAGAAACAACAATCCGTGCATTTTTAATGGCAATAAAATTGGGTTTGGATTCCTTTATTCCATTTAATGGCTTGATTTCTTGAGAAAAAGTATAGGTAGATAGTAAAATAAAAACTAGTCTTAGTAACTTCATTTTAGTAATTTAAAAGCGTAAATCTAAATATTTTTTTTCTAATTCTATTTATTTTAACTAGGATTCGCTATTTTTGTGAAAAAATACATAAACATGCACGAAATATTAGTACGTTCACATTCAGGCTTAAGATGGGTAGCTTTAATTTTATTACTTGTCGCTATTTTCAACGCTATTGCAAGCAGATCGAAAGGACAATACCTTAAAAAAGACAAAATGATTAATTTGTTTGCGATGGTATTTTTACATGTTCAACTATTACTAGGATTGATATTGTATTTCACGAGTTCTAAAGTTAATTTTCAAGTTAAAAATTGGATGAGTTCAGATGTTGACAAAGGAATTTGGAGATTTTTCAATTTAGAACATATTTTGTTGATGGTTATAGCAATTGTTTTGATTACAATTGGTCGCAAAAAAGCTGAAAAAGAATCCAATCCAGCTAAAAAACATAACAAAATCATTTTATGGTATGTAATTGGATTAATTTTGATTTTTGCATCCATTCCTTGGCCATTTAGAGCAAATCTTGGTGTATCGACATGGTTCTAAAAAAAATAGTTGTTATTGTATGCGTTTTGCAACTTTTTTCCTGCACTGGAAGTAAGTCAGAAAATTACCAAGTAGAGGAGGAAATTGTTGTTGATGCTAAATCATTGTATGTGATTCATTGTGAATCTTGTCATGGTTTAGACGGAAAAAAAGGAACTTCTGGTGCTGCTGATTTAAGTATCAGTAAATTGGATGACAAACAAATTTTATCTGTAATCGAAAATGGTAACAATAAAGGAATGATGCCATATAAAAATGTAATAAGTTCTAAAAAAGAGAGACTTTCTTTGGTTGAATTTGTTAAAACACTAAGAAAATAGAACGCAAAAAAGCAAATTAATTCAAAATAAATGCAAGAAGGTCACGTTACAGTTGATGCCACGGAGGAAAGTTGTGTGTTGGTGGGAGTTATTACATCTGATGTTAGTGAAGAGCAAGCAAATGAATATTTGGATGAATTGGAATTTCTAGCTTTAACGGCTGGAGCAATCAACCAGAAAAAATTCTTACAAAAAATGCCAATTCCAAATCCTAAAACCTTCGTTGGTAAAGGGAAATTGGAAGAAATCAGAGATTATATCAAGGCAAAAGATGTTGAGATTGTCATTTTTGACGATGAATTGGCACCTTCGCAATTAAGAAATATTGAACGAGTTTTGGAATGTAAGGTCTTAGACCGAAATATTTTAATCCTGGATATTTTTGCGTCAAGAGCGCGAACTTCTCACGCCAAAACACAGGTGGAATTGGCACAATTGCAATACATGTTGCCGCGCTTAACTCACCTTTGGACTCACCTTGAGCGTCAAAAAGGAGGAATTGGGATGCGTGGACCTGGAGAATCACAAATAGAATCGGATAGACGTGTTATTCAAAGTAGAATTGCTTTGATGAAGGAAAAATTGAAGGAAATTGATAAACAAATGTCTGTACAACGCGGAAATCGTGGTGATTTGGTACGTGTTTCTTTAGTTGGTTACACCAATGTTGGAAAAAGTACTTTAATGAATTTATTGAGTAAATCCGATGTTTTTGCAGAAAATAAATTATTTGCTACTTTAGACACAACAGTGCGAAAAGTTGTCATTGAAAATTTACCATTTTTATTGACTGATACAGTTGGATTTATTCGAAAATTGCCACACCAACTGGTTGAATCATTTAAATCGACTTTAGATGAAGTTAGAGAAGCTGATTTATTGATTCATGTGTTAGATATTTCACACAAAAATTTTGAAGACCATTATCAGGTTGTAAATCAAACACTTGCTGAAATAACTCAAACGGATTCAAAAGCAACAAAAATTGAGAAACCAATCATTTTAGTATTTAATAAAATAGATGCCTATACATTTGATGAAGACAATCCGGATGAAATCAGTTTAAGTGATTTGAAAAAAACCTGGATGTCAAAAATGAACAATTCCAATGTAATTTCGCAATGCGTCTTTATTTCAGCGCAAAATAAAGATAATATAGAAGAATTGAAAGCTGTAATCTACGAAGAGGTTAAGAAAATCTTTCAAATCCGTTATCCTTACCACCACTTTTTGTTTTAAATAGGTTCTGCTTAAAAAGTGCTTAATAAACATTCAATATTATTTCTTAGAAAAATAAGCAGTTAACTTTTTGCTAAACTCAGCATAAAAAGAAATAAAGACCAAAAAAGCAAGCGGAATAATTGGTGTCAAATATCTTTCTTCATTTAATCTTTGAAAAAAAGAAAGGTAAAACAAACTCACTATTATTCCAACAGCCAAGACTTGTTGCGGTTTAATTTTTTTGGAAAAAAGACTAAGAAAACTTGAAAGATAAAGGGTACATAATAATAGTACAGAAAAGTATCGTCCTAATTCCATGAAAATATTCCCTCTAAAACTAATTTGGAAAATGAATAAGTTCAGATGTGAACTTAGCATAAGTTTTTTTAGACTTTGAAAAGGTGTCAAGATATAATATTCAACTTTATTTTCATCTTTTATTGATTTAATAGCATTATCAACTTGAACATAGAACTCTTTTTCTCCTTTGAAATCACTTTTAAGTCTCTTATAGTGTGACAAATTTTGTTTTTGATACTGCTTCAATTCATGAAATTTAATGAAAATTGGTTTCACTTTTCGATGAAATTTAACTGGAACATTTTTTAAGGCTTTTGATAAGAATTCATTCGTTGTATCATTTGCAAGAATAGAAATGGTGCTATGAAAGACGGCACCATCATGTTCCCAAATACGAAATAAATTTGTCATCTTTTCATGACTAGGACGATAAAGAGAATTATTTGTACTTGAATAAATGGGATGAATACCCATCCATTTACCAGCAATTGCATACGTTCTTACATTCCAAAGAATAAATGGAAGAAATGCCAACATCATTATGAGTGCTTGTTTTTTTCTCCTTTTCAGAATAAAAAATAAAACAAAAAGAAGGACAAAAAGTAATAATTGAGGTCTGATTAATATCAAAAAGGCAGCACACAAACTAAGTTTAACTGCTGATTCTTCTGGATTATTGAACATCTTCAAAAAGAAGTAAAATGATAGTAAAGTGAAAAATGGAGTTATACTTTCAGTAATTGTAAAATACATAAACCCACTAAAACAGGGAAGCACAGCATAAAGAAAGGTAAAAAAAACATTCTGTTTGTTACTGATCTTTAATAAAAACAAACACCTTGAAATCAGAATAATAGAAAAGAAAAAGAACAAAATCTGACAGACTTTCATGGCAAGCCAGACTTTTGTTCCAAAAATTAACTTTAACGTGAGATAATATAATCCAAAACCAGGTGGCCTTAAAAAATAAGATGTGATTCCTGTAGAACTATCCTTCCAAGTAGATTTAAGCAATAAGTTTTCAGCTGGACGAATATAACTTGCTTCGTCTGCACTTGAAATTAAATTCGCGTGCTTAGAATTTGGATAATGGAGTACATATTGATTTAATTCTTGCCAAAAAACTGCAAGTAGAGTACCAATTAAAGCTATAAATAATACCTTTCTATTAGGCAAAAGTGGGTAAATTAATAGCTTCCACTGCAATTATTTCAGGTGCTACTTTTTTTACAGCATCTTCCAGACCAGCTTTTAAAGTCATTAAACTCATTGAACAATCACTGCAAGCACCAAGTAATCTTACTTTTGCAACACCCTCATCTGTAATTTCTACCAATTCCATATCTCCCCCATCGTCTTTTAAAAATGGTCTTAATTGTTCAAGACACACATTTATTTTAACGCTCAATTCTTCTTTGTTAAGATTCATAATGATTCTTGTTTAGACTGTGATTTGCTTATTTTTTTTATTCGCAATGCATTTATTTCTGAAACAAATTTTTCAACAAGTTGTTCAAAAGCGATAGCGGTAGGTGTATTATCTTGGAAAACTGCTGGACGTCCGACATCTCCGGATTCTCTAACACTTTGAACCAAGGGAATATGTCCTAAGAAAGTTTCTCCCATTCCTTCAGCAAGATTTTTCGCACCATCACGACCAAAAATGTAGTACTTATTTTCTGGCAATTCCGCGGGAGTAAACCAAGCCATATTTTCAACTAATCCTACTATTGGAACATTGATATTTTCAAGCTTAAACATATTAACACCTTTACGAGCATCTGCCAAAGCAACCTCTTGCGGGGTACTCACGATTACGGCACCATCTAATGGAACAGTTTGAACTAATGAAAGATGAATATCACCTGTTCCTGGAGGTAAATCAATTAAGAGGTAATCCAATTCACCCCAATATGCGTCAGTAAACATCTGAGTTAAAGCTTTTGCTGCCATTGGGCCACGCCATACAACAGCATTGTCTTGTTCAGTGAAAAAGCCAATAGAGAGAATCTTGATACCGTAACTAATTACAGGATTAATTTTCGGAGTACCTTCTACATCAATCATCGTTGGTCTTTCCGCTACGACATCAAACATCGTTGGCATCGAAGGACCATAAATATCTGCATCAACAATTCCAACTCTGTATCCCGCTTTTGCAAGTCCACCTGCTAGATTAGCTGTAATGGTAGATTTTCCAACTCCACCTTTTCCAGAAGCAATAGCAATGATGTTTTTTACATCAGGTAAAATTTTTCTCCTAACATTCAATGAATCAGTTGGAATAGGCTTTACAGTGGTTTCGAGTTTAATTTCTTTACCAAATGCACTTTTTAGTTGATATTCAACCAATTCTTGCATTCTTTTTCTTGCATGAAGTGCAGGATTTGTAATCAATATGGTTGTCGAGATTTGTCCATCGGAAAACTCAATATTTTCAACTAAATTCTGAGAAACAATGTCTTTTTTTAATTCTGGTTCTTGAACGTTTCCTAAAACAGACAAGATATTTTCTCTATTTATTTCCATTTTTTTTAGGAATTTTCCTTTTTAGTTCCTTTTACTGATTTAATTGACTTCGCCATCAAATCGATTATTACTTTTTCAAAACCTTCATCTCTACTTCTAAAAACGTATGTAATTCCGTCAATTACCTTTTGTCCATACACATGAAATGATTTGTGTTCAAGTCCTACAGTTTTTGGTGCAGATTTCTCTCCATCGACTTTCAGAATTCGCTCATACATGATGAAATCAGGTTCATTCACTAAATATTTGATTTGGTAAAAACTTAAACCAGAAAGACGTTTTTTCTCAGATGAAACCATTTCACGATCATCTCCCCAATCATCAATTATCATGTGAAAATTTGGTCCTACAATCAATTCCCATTTGAAATCATCTTCAGCGTGAATAATTTCTGGTCGAGTTGAAGCACCAATATTAGCTGTTTCATCAGGTAACATTAATGTTGCTGGAATATCATAATCCTTGAGTGAGAAACCTTTGAATTCATATAATTCTTCATCTTCTAATTCAAGGGATTCGGAATTTTCACTACCTTTGCAATTGTAAAAAAAGATACTTGCTATCACAAATAATCCGAGTACGTATTTGTTTTTCATCAGAATAATTTTATATTTCAATCAATTACTTGAAATTTCAACTACAAAAATATAAAATATTATTCACAATAGAGTAATTTAAAAAGAAAATGAACTTTTTTGAAAAAAAAATGTTTAATTGCTATTATGGGAGCTTATAAGATTAAAGATTTAGAAAATTTAACAGGAATAAAAGCGCACACGATTCGAATTTGGGAGAAAAGATACGGAATATTAAAACCCGAACGCACTGATACTCAAATTAGAAAATACGATGATGAGGAATTAACGCTGCTACTAAATATTTCCTTGCTGAATAAGCACGGATACAAAATATCTCGTATTGCTGATATGTCTCACGATGATATTCGTCATAAAATAAGTAACAATATTCAAAATTCTGAAGATAGTTTTCACGAAAGTTTACTATTGGCATTGATTGAGCTTAATGAAAGACTTTTCAACGAAACCTTTCAGGGGATTATTGATGAAATTGGATTGGAATTAACTTTCAAAAATCATTTAATTCCATTTCTTGAAAAAATTGGAGTGATGTGGCTATTGGGAACAATCAACCCCGCACAAGAGCACTTTGTCTCCAATTTAATTAGACAGAAACTTATCTCAGAAATCGATAAATTACCTTTAATTGATGGTGGAAAATCTGCATTATTGTTTCTTCCTGAGCATGAAAATCATGAAATCAGTCTCCTGTTCTATGCTTATGTTTTGAGAAAAAACAAAATTAACACTTGTTATTTAGGACAGCTACTTCCTTATGATTCGCTATTGAGGTCAATTGAAAAAGTGAAACCAAATATCTTAGTAACCTCTTGGGTTGCAGCCACATATGTTGATTTTTTAAATTCGTATTTTAAAAATTTAGTACGAGATATCGCACCAGAAATAGAGATTTATTCAGGAGGAAATCAAATGATTCATTTGAAAGAAAACTATAATGAGCGAATAAATTTAATTCACTCAAGTGACGATTTAAGAAAAATCATTGAGCAGGCTTAGTTTTTTTTAAATGCAATTTGTTGTTTGCAATCAATACTCCAATTATCACAAGTATCATGGATGCAATTTGGTAAAAATTGATACTTTCTTTAAACCAAAACCCTATAACAACTGCAACAATCGGTATTAAGTAGGTTACACTACTAGCGAAAATTGTAGACGACATAGCAATTATTTTATTGAACAATATTAATGCAAAAGCTGTTCCTACAATACTTAAAATTGCAATAAAAAGTAGTCCTTCGTAGGCGAAAGGGTTATTTTTTATTACAGTTAGGGTATCAGTTCTAAAATTCGCAATTAGTCCAGGAATCAATAAAATCCCAAATGATAAAGATGTAATTTCTAGTGATTTAAAATTGGAAAGCCGGTGTTTGATTGTATTCAGTGAAATTCCATATAAAAATGTTGCCAAAACGATTGCGAAAATATGATTCCAAGAACCTGAATTAGTTAAACTCTGACCAGCAATCATTAAAAAAACGATTCCAACAAAAGCTACTAAAACACCAACAAATTGATTTCCTGTTAATTTTTGCTTAAAAATAACACCTCCAATAAGTAAGGTGAAAATTGGTGTAAAACTATTTAACATTCCTGCGTATCCACTAGATAATTCTGTCTCAGCGTAGGTAAATAAGAACGCAGGGATAAAATTTCCACAAAATCCAACGATTGCAAGAAATCCTAATTGCTTCAAGTTTTTAATTTTTCTAAGAGAATAAATTGTAATAGGTAATAAAACCAAAGAGGCAATAATCATTCTTAAAGAGGCAACTTGTGAATCAGAAAAAATTTTCTGTCCATCAATTGTTTCCATTCCTCTTTTCATCAAAATGAAGGAACTTCCCCAAATGAATGCAAGTAAAATTAGTAAGAAAATTGGAAGTAATTTTTTCAATTTTGATTTAAATTAACTAACTAAATTACTTTCTTTTCCAAATCTTTTGTAGGAAATAATGATCGAAATGGCTGCAAAACTAATCATAACACCAAAACTCAAAGCGAGTAATGGAAGTTCTAAAGTTCCAGCAATAAGCTCTTTTGTTGCCAAAACAACATTAATAATTGGAATACAAGCTGTTTGTAAATTTAATTCGATACCCGGCAAAAAACCAACCATTGCTGGTAAAACGATGACAGCATTCATTGGTGCAATGATACTTTGTGCCTCTTTGAAAGTTTTCGCATAAACTGCAATAGGAACCATAACGCCAGCAAAAAATACGATTAAAGGAATTAGAATTAAATAGAACAAGAAAATAAATTTTAAGGTTAAAATTTGATGAATAATTTCTAAAATTTTAGGCTCCTTTATGACATCAAAAACCTCGATTGTGAGAAAAATTCCCAACATGGTAAAACTTGCTGCTAATAATCCTGAAAGTACCACTACGAGCATTTTCCCAATCAAAATTTGCCATCTTGAAACTGGAGTTGTCAGTAAGGTTTCTAATGTTCCACGCTCCTTTTCACCGGTAAACAAATCAATCGCAGGGTACATACATCCCATAAATCCAAATGCGATGAACAAATAGGGTAAAAATCCACCAACTAATTTACCGATGGTTTCTTTGTCACTGGCAACATTTTGATAAGAAATTTTGATAGGATTTAACTGTGTTTCGCTTACATTTAACTTTTTGTAGCGTTCAGTTCGTGCTTGTTGATTAATCGCTTCAACAAAACTCTCAGCGCGCTCGTTCATTCCGATTTCAGTAGCATTGTAATAAACTTTCAAATTAGCAACTGAAGTGGAATCAGCAATTTGAGCGTAGTTTTCAGGAACAAAAAACGCAAATTGAATACTATCTTTACTTACCAATTTTTTAAGTTCAAAACTATCTTTTACAGGAATTAAAGTTCTTTTTCCTAAAATTGGAGGAATTGCATTAAATTGTTCTATAAATAATGTTGAATTCCCTTCATTTACAAAACCAATATTTACATTTTTTGTGCTTGCATTTTGAGAAAAGCTTTCAGAAATTTTAAAAAACACCGTCATAATGATTGGAAAAATCAAAATTGGAATCACAATCATCATCAACACCGTTCTTCGATCTCGAAGTGTATCTTTTAATTCTTTTTTAAATATGGTAAAAATCATTTTTGTTCTTGTTGATTGATTAAATAAATAAATTCGCTGGTAAGGTTTTCTGTTTTCATTCCATTTTTAAAATTCTCAAAAGTATCATTGAAAATAATTTTCCCCTTGTGAATAATAGCTAAATCATCACAAAGTAAATCAACTTCTGACATGATATGGCTTGAAAAAATTACTGTTTTGCCTTCCTCTTTACAGTCACGAATTAGTTTGATGATGTTTGCGGAAGTAATAACATCTAATCCACTAGTTGGCTCATCAAAAACAATCACTTCTGGATCATGAATCATGGTGCGACAAATTGAAACTTTTTGTTTCATTCCTGTACTTAATTTCCCGATTCGTTTATCTTGAAAATCATGCATATTTAATAAATCGTACAAATATTTTTTTCGAGCCTCAAATTTTTCTTTCGGAACGTGGTATAAATCAGCGAAATACTTAATTAGTTCATTTGGAGTTAATCGGGCATAAAGTCCTGATGATCCTGTTAAAAAACCAATTTTTTTCCTTGCCTCATTTGGATTTTCAATCACATCAATCCCAGCAATTTTTATTGAGCCTTTGGTTGGACTAAATAATGTAGAAATCATCCGCATGGTGGTAGTTTTTCCTGCACCATTTGGACCAAGTAAAGAAAAAATTCGTCCTGGTTTACATTCAAAGCTAATATTATCAACTGCTAAGGCAATTTTATCTTTGGTAGCATATTCCTTTTGAAGTTTTTTCGTCAGCGTAAATTCTTTTGTGAGATTTTCAACTTGAATCATTGTAAAATATTTATGCGAAAGTAAGTATTTTATGGATTCAAAGTAAGTAAAAAAGAAAAAAATATATCACTGAGTCAATGTATTATTTGATTAGTAAAAAAATACAAAAAAAAAGCAGAACTCTCATTCTGCCTTCCTTTTGGTTTTTTGATTAAAATCATTCTCTCAAAGTACATTTCCATTCTGTACCATAACTTCCATCAGCTTTAATTGCGTGAACCATTACATAATTTTCATCTCTGTAATAATCAACTGCGAATTTTTTACCAACTCCATCAACAACATCAAAAATGAATCCTCCAACTTG
Organism: Crocinitomicaceae bacterium; assembly: GCA_044348665.1. Taxonomy (GTDB): domain Bacteria; phylum Bacteroidota; class Bacteroidia; order Flavobacteriales_D; family Crocinitomicaceae; genus M2408. The sequence continues at coordinate 472 of JBIKSI010000053.1, read as the reverse complement.
CGTGTCTTCGAAATCATAATAATCAGTAACAGAGAACACATTCCATTTCCATTCTCCAGTTGCTTTGTCTTTTGAACTGAATTGTACGTCTAATACTTTTGTATTTGCCGTGTTACACTTGAACATAATTGAAAAAGTACTTCCATCATTAACGATGTACTGTTGAGCTTTTTAAGTAAATGATAGCCCTAAGAATAATACTGCTAAAAAAAATAGTTTTTTCATGTTAATTAATTTTTATTGTTTTTAAAATGTTAAAAAAGATTAAATTTTCTTTCGAGAATGGACAAACCAATAAGCGTGCCAAGAAAAAAACTAAAGTTACATGAGCACATGACTTAGGTGTTAAAACTAGCAATATTACAAAACTGAAAATGCAATCTATTTTTTCAAAATCATTGTTGACCTAAGATTGGTGAAAAGAAATTATGAAATCCCAAAAAAAATGAGTATATTTGACCTAATACTGAAC
>JBIKSI010000052.1:0-21158 GCA_044348665.1 Crocinitomicaceae bacterium | reverse complement strand
AATACATAATTTTAGTTTAAATCGTTAATATTCAACACATTAAAGATACTAAAAGTATTTCACTTATTTATAAGGATTTACGATAAGTTATTGACAATCAGATTGTTAATAATCGAACTCAGGTTAGTACACTCAAATTATAAAAAAAAGCCCCCATTTCTGAGGGCTAGAATAAATATTAATTTCCAAAATTCATTTTTAAATTAGAATTTATGCCAATTCTAAATCTTGAACTTGCTTGTTTTTTCGTTTTTTACCCCCAAGTTTATCGGATACTCTGTCAACCAAATAATACATGATTGGAACAACGATGATTGTTAAAAACATGGAGCTGGTTAAACCACCGATTAGCACCCATGCCAAACCATTTTTCCATTCGGCACCAGAACCTGTTGCTGTTGCAATTGGAATCATACCTACAATCATTGCGATGGTTGTCATCAAAATTGGACGCATACGTTCTCTTACCGCTTCTAACAAAGCTAAGTAAGTTGATTTCCCTTCCGTTTTTAAGTGATTGGTGAAATCGACAATCAAAATGGCATTCTTGGCGACGAGACCTAGTAACATCAAAACTCCTAACATGGTGAAAATACCAATGTTCATGGAAGCTAAATTTAGAGCTAAAAATGCTCCTGGTAAGGATACCAAAATTGAGAAAATTACAACAAAAGGATAAATGAAATTATCATAAAGTGCCACCATGATCAAATAAACCAAACAAACACCAACCAACATTGCTGTCCCTAAGGCTCCCATCGATTCATTTTGACGTTTGATTTCACCTCCCCAAAATAAACGAACATCTTCATTCAATGGTTCTTTTTTGAGGTACTCTGTGATTTCATTCGCCACATTCCCTGGGGCAGTTCCGTTCACATAAGCTCTTAATGTTGTGTTACTTACACGGTTTTTTCTCTCCAATGAACCGTAACCGTTTTCTACATACACTTTTGCGAACTCAGCCAGTTGAATTTGTTTTCCATCGTTACTTTGAAAAGTCATAGACTGAATGTCGGCCAAATTTTTTCTATCAAATTTATCCAACATCACCAAAATTTTGTATTCATTTCCCTTTTCTTCGTACTTGGAATCGTTGTTCCCTGTTAAGGCATTTTGTAATTGTTGACCAATCACTGCAATTGGTAAGCCAAGTTGTCCCATCTTTTCGCGATCTAAATCTACTCGAACTTCTGGATTAACCTCATCCGTTGAAATAACAGGATCTTTTGCACCTTTTATAGTAAGAATGTGTTTTCTGATTCTGCGCGCTTCGTCCATCAACAATTCTTTATTTTCTGATGACAAAAACATTTCAATTGGCGCCTCTTCAGACTCAACCATCCCGATATTGATTGCTTTTACCTCGATTCCAGGAAATTTGGATTGAATTTTCCCACGGATTCCTTCCATATAGCTTAAGGTTGGGAATTTTTTCTGCATGTCGGGTTTCATCTGAATCGTAATTTCAGATTTATTTTCTGAACCAAAAGCAGCTGCACCTAAACCTGCACTTGGACCAGCTACATTGGAGAACACCATTCCAATTACATCTTTTTGAGCCAATAATAATTGCTCAATCTGTAAAGTGGTTGCATTATTTTCTTCAAAAGTGGCACTTTTATCGTATTTCAATTTCAACATGAATTTCCCTTGATCTCCTTGGGCAACAAATTCTTGTCCAACGATACCTAGTCCCATGGAAGACATTCCACCGAAGAAAAGCACTATCACAATTGGAATAGAGAATTTTTTATTTCGCAAGGACCAACCAACAAGTTTCACGTATTGATCTGTAAAAGCATTAATTCTGCGTTCGAACCATGCTAAGAATGCGTGAAAAATATTTTTCTTTGGTTTCAATTCTGTTTCTACAGCAAAACGGGAAGCCAACCATGGAGTTAGGGTAAAACACACAAATAAAGACATCAAAGTGGAAAGTACAACCACGATTGAGAATTGTTTTAAAATGTCTGAAATTACACCATCAATAAACACTACTGGTGAGAAAACCACGACATCCACTAAGGTAATTGCAAGCGCTGTGAAACCGATTTCATTTCGACCATCAAGGGCAGCTTGACGTTTATTTTTACCCATTTTGAGGTGTCGGTAAATGTTTTCCAAGACCACGATTGAATCATCCACCAAGATTCCGATCACCAATGACATTGCTAAAAGTGTCATCAAATTTAATGTATATCCAAGCGCATACATGGCAATGAAGGTAGAAATCAAGGATGCTGGAATCGAAATTAATACGATAATTGCATTTCTTAAACTATGTAAAAACAGCAACATTACGGCAGCAACCATCAAAATTGCAATTTCCAAATCATGTAAAACGGCATCAACTGATTCAATGGTCGGTTTGGAGGTATCTGTTGCCACAGTGAATTTCAATCCCTCATTTTTGTATTTTTCTTCAAGAACTTTAAATTTTTCTTTCGTATCTTTTGACAAATTTACTGCATTGGCATCCGATTGTTTCATCACACGTAAACCAATTCCATTTACTCCGTTAAAACGAGAAATAGTTGTTTGATCTGCACTTCCATCGACTACTTCTGCTACATCAGACAAACGAATACTTGAAGTTCCATTCGCCAATAAAATCAAGGAACGTAAATTGTCCACCGATTTCATTTTTCCAGCCAAACGAACTGTAAGTTGCTCATCGTCTCCTTTTACTTTTCCTGTTGGAAACTCAACATTGGATGCTGCAATTGCTTGATTTACTTGTGCCAAACTTAGACCGTAGGTTTTCAATTTTTCTTTGTCAACGTTTACGCGTACTTCTCTTCTTTCTCCACCTAAGACAGTAACACCACCAACACCTTTTGTTTGTTTGATTTGAGGCAAAATATCCTCATCCATCAATTGAAAAAAGGCTTTGTCGTCCATGTTTTTTGCCACAGCACTCACTTGAAGAACAGGTGCGGCATTAGGCTCAATTTTAGCGATTACAGGTTGCTGAGCGTCATCAGGCAGTTTAGATTGAATTTGATTTATCTTTCTCTGCGCATTCTCCAAAGCATCGTCAATATTAGCAGAAGCTTTAAATTCGAGCATCACCAAAGAAGCATTGTCTAAGGAAAAGGAAGTTACTTCACTGATGTCCTCCAAGGAAGAAAGTTCATCTTCGACGATTTTAGAAACCTGACTTTCAACCGTAGCTGGCGAAGCACCTGGATATACTGTTTGAATTGTTAAAATCGGAGGCGAGAAATCTGGCAATAACTCATAACTCAATTGATTATAAGCAATTAAACCACCTCCAATCAAAATTGTAAAAATTACAATGATGAAGGAAGGTCTTTTTATGGATAATTCTGTTAAAGTCATGTTTTTACTTTTTAATTTTTACAAATGAATTGTCTTCTAAATTTACTTGTCCTTTGATTACAATTTTATCGCTTTTGTCTAAACCACTTACTACTTCTACGAAATTCCCATCAGAAGTACCTGCGTTAAATGACTGCAAAACTGCTTTCCCGTTTTTCACAACGTACACTTTAGGAGATTTCGAAGAACCTACCAAAGCCTGACGTGGAATTGCAAGTGCAGTCACACTTTTTGAATTATTTAGAGAGACAGAACCATACATTCCAGCGAATAATTCTTGATTTTTGTTGTTGATGGTGATTTGAACTTTAAAATTGTGTGATTTATCAGCAACGATTGAGATGTTTGTTACTTTTCCAGCGAAGTTTTTATCGCTATAAATATCAGCACCAACGTTTACTTGTTGACCTAATTTGAATTTCAAAATATCTCTTTCTGGAACGTTAACCGTTAATTTCAGTTGAGAAACATCTGTAATTTCAACTAGTTGAGAGCCTGGTCCAACAACTGAACCTAAATCAATCATTTTTTTAGTGATTACTCCTGAAAAAGGAGCGGTAAGGTTTGTACTTCTTAATTGTTTTTGAATTTGTTTCTTTTGCAATTCAGCTGATTTTAAACCCAATTTAGTTTTTTCAACTTGCACACCAGAAATTGCATTTTCTTTTGATAAATTTGAATAACGTTGGTCATCATTTTTTTGACCTTCAATTGAAACGTCAACAGATTCAATTTGCAATTTAAGCATTTCGTCATCCACTTTTGCTATCAATTGACCTTGTGAAATTCGATCACCTTCCTCCACGTTTAATTTAATGATTTTGCCGGAAGCATCAGAACTAATTGTGTTTTGACGAAAAGGTTCAAAGGTTCCTAAAAACAACATGGAATTTTCAAAGGTATGCTCTTTCATTTGAGCAGTTTCAACCAAAACAGAAGTTTTTGGATCGTAAATGTAGATTTTCTCTGCTACTTCTTTTTGATTCGACTTTAATTTAAAAATCGTTAATCCAAGCAAAACAACTGCTACTGCGATTATTATAATTACTCTTTTGTTCATCTTATTTCTCTTTAATGTTAATTATTTAATGTTTCCAATTGATTTTAAATAGTTTAGTTCCGCTTGTCTTAATTGAACAAAAGCTGAAACTAAGTTGGTTTGTGCTTGTTGCAGAGAATTTTCCGCTGTTATTAAGTCGTTTGAAGAAATAATTCCTTCATTGAATTGAAATTCAGTTTGTTTGTACACTTTTTCAGCAAGAGCTAATTGTTCTTTTGAAATAGAAAGTGAATTCAATTGAATGTTAATCTGTCTTTTTGCATTGTCAGAGTTCAATTTTAATTGTTGAGCAACTAATTCTTTCTGATTTTCAATTTTCTCTCTTTCGATAGCATTTTTCTTTTGCTTGTTGTATTTTTCTAATCCATCAAATAAAGTCCAATCTAATCTTAAACCAATAAATGAAGCCTCAATTCCAGCTCTGAAATCATCTTCAGGTTTTGTGTTGTAAGTATAATTGTAAGCTGCATAAAATGACAAACTCGGAAGGTAAGCCATGTTAGTTCCTTTTTTCTCTTCCTTGTTTAATGCCAATTGAGAATCGATCAAGTCCAACTCTAAATAGTTTTCATTTTGCTTGTCTTGTAAAATTGTTTTTTCAACTAATTCATCACTTACTAAAGCTAAATTTTGATTTTCATCCATTCCAATTAAAATTTTCAATAACGATTCCAATTGCGTTTTTGTAGCTTGCACTGTTTGTAATGAATTATCAACATTTAATTTATTAATTCTCAACTTATCGATTTCGGTTTCAATCACTAATTTATTTTGATACATCAATTCCATATTAGAAATCAATTTATCCAAATTAGCTTTGTTTTCATTCAAAAATTTAATTTGTTTTTCAATCGCTTGAATGTTGAAAAATGTGGAAGCAACTTGATATTTCACATCTTGCTCAGTCATTTTTTGCTGAATTTCGATGATTTTCTGGTTGAGATTCAATGCTTGAATTGCGTAATTAACTTGTGGATTGTAAACCACTTGCGTTAATTGAAGCGTATTACTTAAGTTGTAAGGAACCCCAAATTGAACGGTTGCATAAGTTCCTGGAGCACCACCAAAAAATGCAGCTGGAACAACCTGTCCTGGAATGATTGCATTGTATTTGTAATCTCCAGCAAAAGTAATTTTTGGCAAACGAGCCGAATTGTAAGCATCGATTTGTTTTTCGTTCATTTGAACTTCTAATCTTGAATTTCTGATAGATAAATTTGCTGTATCCGCCATTCTTAAACATGCTTCCAAGTCTAAGGTTTGGGCTGACACAAAAAATCCACCGACAGAAAAAAGGATTGAAAACAAGATTTTAGTTTTTAATCCACTTGAAATTGTGTGTACCATTTAGTTTGTATATTTAATTATTGTTTTTTATTTTTTCTTTCAAATAAGTCAAGCCAGTTTCCGTGACCATTCCATGAATTTGAAACTTCATGATTTCGTAAAAAATTTGATCGGAAGTTACATCCAAGCCTGCAAATGCTTCTCCAACTGAAATTAAATCTGTTGCGCCGACATAAATTGTTGCAATAATTTCCTCTGGAATTTCTGAACGATAAAGTCCTTCGCTTTTGCCTCTTCTGATGTTTTGTAAAATCGTTTCCTTCACGAATTTCCATTTGTGTTCATGCATCAATGCCATTGCTTCTGGATGAAACTTTTTTAAATCATAAAAAACCGAAGGATGCACATTTTTCATCATGGTCGAAACAAATTTGTTAACACGGAACATTTCATCAATGGCATTTTCTGCTTCTTCTGTAACACAAGTGCAATTTATGCGATCAAATTCTGTCTTAACTTTAATAATTTGCACCACCAAATCATTTTTGTCCTTAAAAAAAGTGTACAAGGTTTTTTTAGACATTCCCAATTCACGAGACATATCGTCCATGGTCACACTTTTAATTCCAAACTTCAAAAAAATGGCCGTTGCTTTTTCTAAAATTTCTAATTTTTTTGTATCCATGGGACAAAAGTAGAAACAAATTTTCTATTGGAAACGTTTTTCAGTAAAAAAGTTTCCAAAGTTTTTGGATTTTTTAACAAATGTGTAGATTTGGTTAAACATAAACTACAAATTTAAATGCCGTAAAATCCTATTTGCCACGGATTTCACTAATTTACACAAAAAAATGAAAATGAATCCTTCCATTAAAAATGGAAAAACAAAAGAAACCCAACTATTAATAAGCATCAAGGCAAAGTTTATATTATTGTGAGGCAGATAAAAATTTGAGAAGCAATTTTTATTAATTCTTATTATTTTTGCCCCTTTTCCAACAAAATGAAATTTCACTTTCTATTCGAGCCACATAAGTTAAAACAATACCTTGTTCCTTTTTCTTTCTATTCTAAAAACACGAATGGAAATTCCGTTGAAATAATCAATGAAGATTTCAAAAACAAATTGATTTCGAAGGAGTTTTCAGAACAAATTGCATCCAAACTTGCAAGTTTGAGTGTGGAAGAATATGGAAAACAAAAAAAGAAAATTCTTTCGAATTACAATAAAATTAATTTCTCACAATCGGAAGAAACATTTCTGAAAATTTATATCAAACCCTATTTTTACGATTCTTTTCGCAGTTTTTTTCCGATTATTTCATCCATAAAAACATTTCATCGGGTTCAAACTTCCAATAATTCATTCGCAACTTTACCTTGCACCTTTGAAAATGAAATCACTCCTAGCCTATCTTTTAAAGCTGAAAAAAATGAAAATGAAATAATCCTTAAAATTTTTGCACAAATTGACGATTGGAGTTTTGAAATTCAGCCAAAAAATTTGTTTTGCTTTTTACTTTCAAACAACAATGTCTATTACCTTTTGCGCCGACAAGATTGGAATTTATTAGAAGAATTACTCAAATACGAAAGCTTCTCAAGCGAAGAATTTACCTCCAAAATCTACAAATCATTAAAAAATTATCCGACCGATATCAGCGAAATTTTCGAGCAAGAAGAAAGAATTTGCAGCCCAAAACCAATTATTCATCTTTCTGAAATCAGTGGCGACACTTTGCTGTTTATTCCAAAATGGGAATACGATGGACATCTTGTAGAGGATTCAAAAGATTGTTTTGAAAAATACGAAGGAACACGTTTGATTGTTTACAAGCGGGACAAAAAACTTGAAAATGAAAGTATTACCTTTCTTCGAAATGCACATCCAAAATTTCAAAACAAAACAAATTTTTACTTGAGTTTTGAGGAAGCTTCACATAAAAACTGGTTTTACAATTTCTACCAAAACCATTTGAAAGATCAATTTATTGTCACAGGAATGGACATGTTGAGTTATTTTCGATATTCCACAAATCCCATTGAAACTCAGTTTGACATCAAAAAAACACTTGACAATGAAGTTGTTGCAGATTTAAGAGTTTCATTTGGCAAACAAGAACTTGATTTAAAAAACCTCCAAAAAATCATTGCCGAAGGAAAAAATTTCTTAATTCTAAAGGACAATACAATCGGCGTTTTAACCGAAGAATGGTTGGATCAATATGGAATGATTTTGAGGTATTCAAACATTCATGAAAATGAAATCAGTTTTGCAAAATGGATCCTCATTTCCTCCGAATCGATTCTGAATGCAAAGAAAGAATTGCGCCTTTTAGTTCCTGAAAACTGGATAAAAGATTGGAAATCATGGAACAAAGTAGACGATATTTTATTCGAAAAACCATCAACTGTTCAGGCAGAACTGAGAAATTACCAGCAAAAAGGCTTTGAATGGCTCAATTTAATGTCACAAATAAATGCTGGAACTTTGCTTGCAGATGATATGGGTTTGGGGAAAACACTGCAAACAATTACTGCAATTTCTTTGTGGCTGGAACAAAATCCAAGTTCAAAATTTCTAATCATTTGTCCTTCTTCTTTGATTTACAATTGGAAAAAAGAATTCGAAAAATTTTCTCCAAACATAAACACAACTGTTTTTCATGGAACAGATCGAAATTTGCCACATTTTATAGCTAGCGAAAGTCAGTTACTTATTAGCTCTTATTCAATTGTGCGGAACGACATTGATGAATTTCTAAAACTCGTTTGGGACGGAATAATTTTGGATGAAAGTCATCAAATTAAAAATTATGATGCGCTGCAAACCCAAGCAGTTCTCAAATTAATTGGAAAACGAAGAATATTACTCAACGGAACGCCAATCATGAATAATGTTTCAGATTTATTTCCACAACTGAGTTTCATTTTACCACAATTGTTTGATTCTCAAGCAAAATTTAAGAAACAGTTTGTCAATCCAATTGAAAATTCATTGGAACAAAACCAAATGGAGCAATTGAGAAAATTGACAAGTCCCTTTATTTTGCGAAGAACAAAGGAACATGTAGCGCCCGATTTACCGCAGAAAACAGAATCTGTTTTGTGGTGCGAAATGAATGACGATCAGCGTGAGGCGTATGAAACGATCAAAAATCAAGTCAAGGAAAACATTTTTGTTGAAATCAAGGAAAAAGGAATAGGAAAAGCGAAACTTGGCGTTTTACAAGGAATTACAAAATTACGCCAAGTATGCAGTTCTCCTCGATTACTCAAAGATGAAAACGATTTTCAAACAAGTTCATCTGTCAAAGTGAATGAGTTAATTGATTTATTAACAGGCAATTTGAAGGACAACAAAGTAATTGTTTTCTCTCAATTTTTGGGCACGATGGATTTACTTTCGCAAGAATTTACAAAAAACGGCATCCGATTTTTAAGTTTTTCAGGAAGCACTCCTTCGGAAAAAAGAATGCAACTTGTAAATGAATTCCAAGATGAAAAATCGGATATTCAAGTATTTCTATTGAGTTTGATGGCTGGGAATTCTGGTATCAATTTAACGCAAGCAAATTACGTATTCTTGATTGAACCTTGGTGGAACAAAGCCGTTCAGCAACAAGCAATTGACCGTACGCACCGCATTGGACAAAACCAACATGTATTTGCGTACAATATGATTTGCAAGGACACGATTGAGGAAAAAATAATCCAACTTCAAAACAAAAAGCAATTTATTTCCGACGAAGTAATTAGTGCGGATGAAAATTTTGTAAAAAATTTAAGTGAAGAGGATATTTCATTTTTGTTTGAATAAAATATGGAGCTTTTTCCAGCTATCCGCTATAGTCCTCGTCCCTAAAACGGAACGGGAGCTGCCGCTTCTATCTGGGCTAGGGCAAATCGTTTTCTTATTAAATTATATTTTTTATCTTTGTAATCAATAAAAAATTCTAAATACGTGTCTGACAAAATTTTAATTTACACCGATGGTTCTGCCATAGGAAATCCTGGTAAAGGCGGATTTGGTGTTGTCATGAAATACAAGGGCAATGTAAAAGAATTTTCACAAGGATTTCGATTAACAACCAACAATCGTATGGAATTATTGGCTGTGATTTTCGCCTTACAACAATTAAAGACCAATGAAATTCCAGTGCGTATTCACTCAGATTCGAAGTATGTATTAGATTCCATCACCAAAGGTTGGGCAAAATCCTGGTTACAAAAAGGATTTAAAGGAAAAAAAAATGCAGACTTATGGCGCAAATACCTTACACTACACGATAAATTTAAACTAGAATTTGAATGGGTAAAAGGGCATAATGGTCACCCAGAAAATGAACGCTGCGATGTATTAGCCGTTAATGCATCCGCTATTGAATCGAATTTATTGGTAGATGAAGAATATGAAAAAATCAGTCAGAATCCAAATCTAGGATTTTAGTATTAACTGCTAAAAATCTCACAAAACTTAGAAAAACAAAGCTTTCAATTCAGTTGCATCCTGAGGATTCATTTTTCCAGCCAAAATCAAACTCAATTGTTTTCTGCGCAAGGCACCTTCGTATCGATCGATTTCTTCCACTGTTTCAGGAATAAGTTCTGGCACCTGAATCGGTCCACCATTTTGATCTACAGCCACGAAAGTGTAAATTGCTTCGTTGCTTTTTCTTTTTTTACCAGATACTTGATCTTCCACAAAAACATCAACAAAAACTTCCATCGAAGAACTAAATGCACGAGAAACTTTTGCTTCTAAAGTCACAATCGACGAATGTAAAATCGGTTCATTAAAAGAAACATTGTTTACAGAAGCAGTAACCACCACCCTTCTACAATGACGATGTGCAGAAACGCTTGCAATAACATCCATCCAAGCAAGCAATTGACCTCCAAATAAATTCCCTAAAGTATTTGTATCATTCGGTAAAACAACTTTTGTAGTAATCGCTAAGGTTTCTGATGCTTTCTTTGGTGCCATAAGTTTTTTGTGCAAAGATAGGAATAAATATGTGTTCTAAACTCACGCTTGCTTCCGAATAAACTAAATTATTCAATTTATAAAGAATAGCCTTGTTTCTAACAAAAAAACTAATTCTTCCTATTCACCACATGAAAACAAGCTTGGTTTATTTCATAGGTGACGTAACATTTTTTGTTTTCTCGAAACTCATATAAAGTTTTGGCAAGCACATCTTTTAGGTAATCATTTTCCGCTGCTGTAAGGTTTTTTCCTGCCACAAACTCATTGTGCGCAAGATCAAAAGTTGTTCCATGCAAATGAGAACTAATTCGAATGGAATTCTTATTCCTCCGCATCAAACGACGGACTGTTTTTTCAGTTCGTAAGAGAGAAGTAACTAAAATTCGAGCATTTTTTAAAGACGTGTTTTTCAATTTCTCTTTAAAACTAATTCCAATTTCATCTAATAATAGTTTTGCGTCAGGTGTTAAAAACGCGAAGCTATGAAACAAAGAGTCAACCACATACACATCAGAACTATCCACCAAAATTAATTTTTTCTGCAAGTAATAGCTTCGAATCTCTTCTTTATTTTTAATGATTTCACCAAATTTTTGGTAAGCTGAATTCCAAATGTAATCGAAATATCGATCATTCAGTTTAGGCGCCAAATTCTCATAATCATTACAATTAGTTGTATCTTGGCTTTGATTTTTTTCTGCCGGGAAATAGGTTGGGAAATAATGTGTAGCTTCTTGCTTTATGAAAGTAGGATGAGTGAAAAAGGCAAAAGTAATAACAAGGACGAATATAATAATCGAAATTCCCAGGATAAGTGCTATTTGTTTTATTTTTCTCAAAAAAACTTGCTTTTACTAAATAAAAAAACGGGAAAAATAAAGTTCATTTATCATTCCCGTTAATTCATATTTTACTCGCTTACAAAATTAACATTGCGTCTCCGTAAGAATAAAATTTATATTTTTCTTTGATTGCCGTTTGATAAGCTTCTACCATTAAATCATGACCACAAAATGCAGAAATCATCATTAACAGCGTTGATAATGGTGTATGGAAATTTGTCACCAATGAATCTGCAATAGAGAAATCATAAGGAGGATAGATAAATTTGTTTGTCCAGCCATCAAATGTTTTTAGCATTCCATCCGTAGAAACTGAAGTTTCGATTGCACGCATGGAGGTAGTTCCAATGGCACACACTCGTTTTTTATTTTCTTTCGCTTTATTTACGATTTTCACACATTTTTCATCGATAATTACTTGCTCTGAATCCATTTTGTGTTTGGTCAAATCTTCCACTTCTACTGTTCTGAATGTCCCCAAACCAGTATGAAGTGTAACTTCAGCTAAATTTACACCTTTTAATTCCAATCTTTTCAATAATTCTCTCGAAAAATGTAATCCAGCAGTTGGAGCAGCTACAGCACCTTCCACTTTGGCATAAATTGTTTGGTATCTTTCTTCGTCTTCTGCCTCAACACTTCTTTTGATGTATTTTGGAAGGGGAGTTTCACCTAATTCAGTGATTTTCGCTTTAAATTCATCATAAGAACCATCAAACAAGAAACGTAAAGTTCTTCCACGAGAAGTAGTATTGTCAATTACCTCCGCTACCAAAGAATCATCATCTCCAAAATACAATTTATTACCAATTCTGATTTTTCGAGCAGGATCAACTAAAACATCCCACAATAAACTTTCACGATTTAATTCTCTCAATAAAAAAACTTCAATTTTCGCTCCGGTTTTTTCTTTATTTCCATACATTCTTGCAGGAAATACTTTCGTATTATTCATAATCATCACATCACCATCAGAAAAATAATTGATAATGTCTTTGAATAATTTATGTTCTATTTTTCCTGTGCTTCTGTGAATAACCATCAATTTTGCCTCATCACGATTATCGTGCGGGTATTCAGCTATTAATTCATCTGGCAGATTGAAATCGAACTCAGAAAGTTTCATTTTACTCATTGTAGAAAATTTTTATAAAAAAACCACAAAAGTACAAAAAAAGTTGAGATAAAAGTTAATATATTTTACGCTTCATTTAACTTTTCGATAAATTCTTCAACTGAGAACGCATCATCAACCAAAAAATTTCCCGATTTTGTTCTTCGAAGCGCAATCAATGTTCCTCCAGAATTTAGTTTTTCACCAAAATCATGGGCGATAGAACGAATGTATGTGCCTTTTGAACAACAAATTTCAAAATCGATTTCTGGAAAGCGGTCAGCCTTCATCTCAAACGAATGAATTGTTATATTATTTGATTTCATCACAATTTCTTTTCCTGCACGTGCATGCTCGTACGCTCTTTTCCCATCAATTTGTTTGGCGGAAAAAATCGGCGGTACCTGATTTTGTTCACCTAAAAAAGACAAGCGAACCTCCTCCAACATTTCTGCTGTGATATGCTCCGTTGGGAAATCCTGATTGTATTCTGTTTCTAAATCGTAAGAGGGAGTTGTTTTTCCGAGTAAAATTGTTCCAGTATAAGTTTTTTCTTCTGCTTGAATTGACTCAATAGTTTTGGTCTTTTTCCCCGTGCAAATAATCAATAAACCGGTCGCCAAAGGATCTAAAGTTCCTGCATGTCCAACCTTGATTTTTTTTACTCCTAATTTTTGTTTGATGTTCCAACGCAATTTATTTACTGCATCAAAAGAAGTCCAAGTCAATGGTTTATCGATGAGGATTACTTCTCCTTCTAAAAAATTAAATTCACTCATCAATCGTATTTATTCTTGGAAATATAAATAATACTTTCTTCCGCTTTTAAACTGAATTCCTATGATCGTTTCACCATTTTCAGTGAGAATTAATCGAGAACCATCATGTAATTTTGGGCCAATTATTTCGTAATCACTAGCATTCGTGATGTCACGATTTTTTGTCTTTTTAAATGTCTTAGTTTTTATGTTGCACTCGTAATAATTGTTGTCTTTGACATTTAAGCAGGAGAATTTTCCATCTTCCACATCTGACACAGAAGAATATTCTTCACTAGTAAATGACATGACTTCCTTTCCTTTTAAATCAATTAATTTATAGCTTGATTCATATACATCTGGACTTACTTCACGCTCTTGCATGCTCCAGATGTATCCATTTTTAAATGATCCAAAAACTAGCTGATATTGACTTAAATCCAATACGATTTCACCCGCATGATTGAAATATTTTAATCCGCATTTTACAGCTTGCACTTCATCGTCCCAAATGATTCCGCCTTTGCCATAATGATTGATTGTTTCACCCAAAATTTCAGCTTTGTAGTTCATGAAATCTTGACGTTCTCCCAAACCAATTCCACGTTGAATCGTAAACAATCCTTTACCAATATTTTCCCACAAAAAATAACGTGCATAAGCTCTTTCGTCCTGCGCATTGTCTTGAGCAATGATTTTTCCTGATTTGTTAATAATGTAGGTATTCACATCACTTAACAAACCTTCATTTCCCTTATTACAATCATCTGTGCAAGGTTTCCCAACCAAGGCATAAGAATCTAGAAAAAAATCGGCGGTTTGATACTCCATCGGAATTACAAGTTTACCTTTTAAGTCAATGTAGCCCCACAATTTTGTGTTTGCATCTTGAATTGCGGCTAATTTATCAGAAAAAAATTGTGCATTTTCAAGCTTGAAATCCTGTAAATCTAAATCAACATTGTCATTCGTATCGATGTATTGCCAGCGACTTTCCTCCTCGTTAAATTTTGGAATTAAAAATTCTTGAGAAAAAATCCCTGAAAAGAAACAGCAGTATATTAGCAGAAAAGAAAATTTCATCACTTATTTCATGGAAAAATAAATAATCAAACAAATTCCAGCAATAATGCGGTACCATCCCCACACTTTAAATCCATATTTTTGCAAAATTCCGATAAAAAATTTGATAGCAATAATTGCAACAACAAAAGCAATCACATTCCCCAATACAAAATTTGTCGTATTTGCAGAATTTGCGAAAATCATTTCGTAGCCCTTTTGCTCCACACCTTTGTAAGTCCAATCTTTTACAAAAACAGAATAAGCGGTTACTGCTAGCATGGTTGGAACGGCGAGAAAAAATGAAAATTCTGCTGCCATTTTACGTGTTAATCCTTGTTGCATTCCACCAATTATGGAAGCTGCAGATCGCGAAGTACCTGGCATCATGGCTAAACATTGCCAAAAACCAATGGTAATTGCTTTCAAAAAAGATACATCTTCTTCTTTATCAATTTTTGGCTTTTTAAATAAGCGATCAATAAATAATAAAATTACTCCGCCAACAATTAATGTAATTGCGATTGGAATTGGTTTTTCTAAAACTGATTCAATTAAATCGTCAAATAACAAGCCTAATCCCAAGGCTGGAATGACAGCAAAACCAAGTTTTAGATAAAAAGATAAATTTTTGAAATCGAAGAATTTTTTCCAGTAAAGAGCCACAACAGCTAAAATTGCTCCAAATTGAATTGAAACTTGAAACATTTTTACAAATTCATCATCTTGAATACCAAAAATTGAACTTGTGAAAATCATGTGCGCCGTTGAAGAAACAGGTAAATATTCTGTTAGGCCTTCAATTACGGCAATAATAATTGCTTGTAAGGAATCCATTATTAGGAGTTAAAAGTTAAAAGTTAAAGAGTTAAAAGTTGAGTGAGAGAATTAAATTTTGAACTTTTCATTCTTCACTTTTCACTTCTTTACTCTTCACTCTTTTTAGGTTTTTTCATAATTGCATAAATCATCACAATGTATCCCGCGATGATTAAAATTGGAGCGATTGTTAAACGCACAGGACTGAATAATTCAGCTGCATCAAATTTGTTTGGATCGTCAGAACCACCACCAATCATGAGAATAAATCCAAGAACATTAATTACCAAACCGATAATTAACCATTTATAATTTTCTTTTTGAAATGCGAACATAAAAATAATTTAGAGGCAAATATAGATAAAATTAATACAAATCATCTAATTTCATTCGCAAATATTTGTTAAGAGCGAACCATGTTGAAATTAAACTAATAATTATGCCTAAACTTAAAATGGAGGCAAACAAGATAATAAATGTACTAAATTCAAAAGGTATCTCAATAGTTTCCAACATGTTATTTAACGCATAAAACAAAGTCATCAACAAGGCCATTCCAATAATTGCTGAAACTGCACCTTGAAACATGGATTGAATTAAAAATGGTCTTCGGATGAATTTTGAAGTAGCTCCAACTAATTGCATGGTTTTAATGGTGAATCGTTTTGAATACAGAGCCAAACGAATCGTGTTGTTAATCATTGCAACTGCAACAATAATTAGTAAACCAGCTACAAATAAGATTAAATAAACAAATTGTTTGAATCCTAAATTCACATTTTCAACGCTCGCTTTATCGTAATTCACTTCATCAATTTCCTCAGGATAAGCTTTTAACAACTTTTCCTTTATAGATTTCATGCCATCGCGATTAGCATAATCAAATTTAGGCTTATAACCTATGGTTGGTGGCAAAGGATTTTCTCCGTCAAATATGGCTAAAACTTCTGAAGTTTGACTGGTAGAACCAGAAAATTCTTCAATGGCTCTCTCTGGCGAAACGAAAAATACTTCTTTAAACTCAGGCCAAGTTTTGAGTTCTTGCTCAAATTGTTTGATGTCTGCTTCATTCATTTCAGCATTAAAAAATAAATCGCCTTGTAAATTTTCTTTGGCTTGTTTTTGAATCGAATCTAGCCCCAAAACACCTCCAATTACTAAGCCAATCATAAATAGGACCAAGGAAATGCCAATTACGGTTGAAACGTAACTCGTTCTTAATCCTCGTTTATTGTATTTTTCTGCTGAACTCATCGGCACGAAATTAGGAATTTTTTGGAGAAAACTGCAATTTAAATGAATATTTTTTCGTAAATTGAACCTTTTTTTAATCTATTTGTACCTACAACCATGGAAAAATTAATATTCGGAATTTTGTTTCTCTTCGGGCAATTTTCCAGCATCAGCGCTAAAGAAAAAGAGCCAATTATGGCTTACAAAATCATTTCAGATGAATTTGACAAAACGATTCCTGTTGGAAAATATGTACTTGAAGGAAAAATTTATGAGTTTCACACTAAAAACGTGATTAAAAATGTGCAAATTCAAACGCAAAATGCAGAAAAATTCAAGTCTGAAAACGGAAGTTTTAAGTTAAAATTAACTGCAAATGAAGACTGGGTTGTTTTTGAAAAAGAAAAATTTCAAGCTTCATATTTTGAAAATTTTGAGGTAAAATCCCAACATCGAATTAAAATTGAAATTTACTTGGAAAGGCAAGGAAAAAGAAAAGAAATTATTTGCGAAAAGCCTGTAATTTATGTTTATAATCAAGCTCCGATTGATTTCTCAATCAAACTAAAACCTACAGGAAAACTCTATTTTACCTATCCTCAATTGCCTGCAAATAACATTTGGAAAATGAAAATCACCGAAAATAATTTGATTTCAGACAGTAAGGGAAAATGTTATCCATATTTATTTTGGGACGCGATTCAAAGTGAGAACCCTCATTTATTGCAAGAAAATACCGCAATTTTAGGTCAAATTATTTCGAAGGAAAAAAGTACAGAATTTTTGGATTCCTGCTAAACATTTTTAAATTTGAACGACAGGGAAAAAACTGATTTTATCACTTATTGGGCACCCAGAATGATTCAAAATGAGTTCAACTTTGTTCAATTTTTAGTTCAAGATCAGGCCAATCAATTTGCAAACTATGAAATTTCTCCACAGCCAACTAGTTTTAATCGAATTTACTTAGTATTTTCGGGCTTTGAAACAATGTCGAAAGATTTAGTACTCCAAAAACAAGAAATAAAGCCGTTTTCAAGGTCCGGTTTCGATATTTTGGAGTGGGGCGGCATAGAATTTAATAGTGCAATCTTAAATCAAACTGAACTTTAATAAAAAATTCATGAAAAAATTAATTTATCTCATTTCTTTTCTTTTTAGTTTTAACCTAAGTGCAAAGGAAGTCAAACCTGAACTGAAAAATTACGAAATTATTTCAGATAAAACAAGCAAATTTATTTCCAAAAACAAGTTTGTTGTAGAAGGAACGGTTTATGATTTTTATACAAAGGAAATATTAGCTGACGTAGACATTTTTGATGGTGATAAAACGAAGAAATCAAGTAAAAATGGAACTTTTAAAATCAAAACGAACATAAAAAATACCCATTTAGTGTTTTCC
Source organism: Crocinitomicaceae bacterium (assembly GCA_044348665.1). GTDB lineage: Bacteria > Bacteroidota > Bacteroidia > Flavobacteriales_D > Crocinitomicaceae > M2408. The sequence continues at coordinate 3,246 of JBIKSI010000052.1, read as the reverse complement.
AAATTAGCTTATAAGCCAAGCTATTTTGAAGATTATGAATTTTTAGGTAAACATCATATTCGCGTTAAAATTTTCCTGATTAATAGCCAGCAAATTGAGGAGCAACAGTTTCAAGTTAAAAAACCAGTGATTTACTTCTATTCATTTCAAGAGCAAGAAATTAACTTTAATTTTACTCCTCATGGAAAATTGATTTTTTCTTACCCAAAGGCTGAATTAGAAAGCGAATTAAGCGCAAATAGAACAGATCTAAATGTTTCAGAAAACACCTATTCCTGGAAGGTGAGCTATAAAAACAATCAGCTTACAAATCTTGCGGACCAAAAAAAATACCCCTATTTGTTTTGGGAAAGTGAACAAAATAATGTACAATTTAAGGCTACAATAAATCCGCCATCGAAAAGGGATTTTCCTGCAGTTTTTACCTACGATGGTGAATTTGTTTCAAGTAAAAATATTCTCTCATTTTTAGATTCAACCCTTACAAAATTGGGCTTCAATGCTACAGAAAAAACTGACTTCATTACGTTTTGGGCTCCGCAAATGCAAGATAAACCTTACTATTTTATTCAGTTTTTACAAGACGATGCGTGTAATCAATTCGCGAGTTATGAAATTACGCCTAAGCCCGATAAAGTGAATCGTTTTTACATGCTTTTTGCAGGCCTTGAACAAATTAATCCTCAGATAAAAACTAAAAAACAAAATTTAAATCCCCTAAGCAGAAAAAATTTCTACCTCGTTGATTGGGGTGGAATTGAGTTAAAAGAGGAGAATTTACGTTTTTAATCTTAGTACTATGAAAGTAATCGCAATCTTATTTATTCTGTGTTCTCTCGCTGCAAGGGCAGGTAACTTTGAAGGACTTAAAGAATCTATTTTAAATCCTCATGTAATTATCAAAAAAGACAGCCTTAACGTAAAAATCCCTAAAGGGAAAGCAAGAATCAATGCTGATTTTTATTACGAAGTGCAAATTTCACCTTACGAATACGAATACAGGAAATGTAATTCTGAGGAACATACCTATTTTCTTCTCAATGGAAAAAGGCCTTCAAAAATTAACAAATTTGGATCAATTTCAGAATTAGTTGATACAAACTTATCTTACATTCAATTTCAAAAAGATACTTCTGCTGTTTCATTATTTGAGACTGTATATTTGGAGGGCTTTAGTTTCAGAAATCAGCACGATATTTTTTTAGAAGTTTACATTCCACTTAAAAGCAGTCAGCAAATGATTACGGTTGATAAACCTGTAATTTACGCTTATAGCGAGAAAGAACTTCCTTTTACTTTAAACCTAGAAAGTAAAGGAGAATTGACTTTCACCTACCCCATTTTACCATCCGATGCGACATGGAAAATGAAAACTAATTCCAAAGGACAGTTAAGTGATGAAAAAAACAAACAATATCCCTATTTATTTTGGGAAGCAAAACAAAATAATGCGATCATAAATTCAACAAAATCGAATTCTCATGAAATAATAAATGGAAATGATCTTGTAAACTATTTTGAAAAAACCTTAACGCAACTGGGATTTAATGCAAGAGAAAAAGCCGATTTTATTACGTATTGGTGTCCAAAATTTGTTGATAAAGAACGAATTCTTGTTCAATTTTATATAGATGATGCTTGCTCAGTTATTGGAGAATTAAACATCTCACCTAAACCAGATAATTTTAGAAGAGTTTTTGTAACTTTTTCAACAAATTTTGTTGTGGTAACAGATTATGTTCCTCAGGAATTGAAAATTAAAAGTATTGAAAGAAATGGTTTTACAGTTATTGAATGGGGAGGAAGCGAAATAAGGAACGATGAATTATAAATATTAGCTTTTAAAATATTGTTTATGTATTGCAAGGTTTTTATATTATCACTGCTATTAGTAGCTCAAAATGTGTTTTCACAAGACAGACAAAATTTACGACTTGAAGCTTCCAAAAAAGGATGGATTTCTTTGGGTGCAAGGTCTACAATAAGTGGCTTTAGTCACGATGGAATTGGCTTAGGAACTGGTGGGCAATTTCGAATTCAGTTTTCAAATCAATTAAATTCGGATTGGTTTGCCGACTTCATCTCAATAAACATTGATGACAAAGTTAAAAGTGATTACTACCACATTGGCTGGTCAGTATTAGTTTATCCTTTTTCAACCAAAACATTTAATGATAAAATTAGCCCCTATTTTTTAGCTGGTCATTGCTTTGACTACAACCGAAAAATGGAAATTCAAAATACGACAAATTTAAAAGAACGTTGGGGATCCGCGGTGCAAGCTGGAATCGGGATGCATTATAATATTACACCTCGTTTTGATATTTCGATCACAAGTCAATACATGATTCACTTTACGGAAGAAATTGAGTATCAAAATCTTAATGGAGCAATCGTTTTCAATAATCATTCCCATTCTAATGCTTTGGAAGGCCATTTGTTAACAACCTTAAGTTTGAACTATAAAATCGTGAAATTATGGGGAAGAAATTAATTATTTTATCTTTATTTAGCGTTTCTTTTGCTGTACTTTCTCAAGATCAAACGGTAATTCGACCAGGATTATTAAAAACTACTATGACAATTAGTCCAAGTAAGTCCCTTAGTTCTAAAAACTCTTATTTCTATTTACATGGCTTATTAGAAGGCTATTTAAGTAAAAAAATCTCTGTTTCGGGCGATGGCTATTTCTATCAAGGAATGATAAATGAAGCACGTAGTGATTTTAATTACAACTATAGTCTTTTTTTCGGATTCGCACGTCATTTTACAAAAAACAACCTTGATTTTTACATCGCATGCCAACCAGGTGTAATGATTACAAAAATTAATCCTCCATTTGATTTCTTTTGGGACAATACCAAAACAGCTGTAAATCCAGCATTTTCAACCAGCCTGGGAATTAATTATTATGTAGGAAAGTACATGCATCTTTTTGCTCAAACAAGACTTGTTTTGGCCGAGCACAACACAGATTATCCAAAAAACATATCAGATCTTAGATTTTCAGCAGGTTTAGGGTTTAATTTTAATTCTATACGTTAATTTTTTTTTGGAGCTTTTTCCTGCTTTTCATTTCAATCTTTTTTTAGAAAAAAAGGATTTCCATTTCTATCAGGGCTAGGGAAACAACGCTTCTTTTCAAATATTAATATAAGAAAGACTAAATTGGGTCTGCTGAAAAAGTATAAACCTTTGATTTTTGTGGGTTATAGCTTATTTTTGCACAACCAAGTGCAAGGAAAA
>JBIKSI010000051.1:0-21285 GCA_044348665.1 Crocinitomicaceae bacterium | reverse complement strand
AATTGAAGAAATTATAAAAATTTAGACCAAAATTTTGAAAAAATCAAATCAGAAAATCACAAGTTTTCGTTTTTAATACTTTTGCAACGGTCTTAAAAAACGGTTGTAGTTCCGATTCACAATAAAGATTTAAAAAAAGGAACATTCTTTTCGATCATCAAACAAGCTGGTCTCGACAAGAATGATTTGATGTGATTTTTTCTTAATTATAAATCACTTTCCCCGTATAATCAAAATAGAAAATCTTCCCTTCTTTAATTCCTTGAATAATATTATTGTTAAGTGGTGTAAGTTTCTCGTAAATCGGAGCGATTAAAATTTTCCCTTTGGAATCAATAATGCCAAAACTTGTTTTTTCTTTTGTTTTGAAAAGATTGAATCCAAGCGCGTCGATTTGATTAAAATTAGGATAAGATTTTTGATAAGATTGTTTATTGATGATGGTCCAACCTCGTTCGTCTGAAACCGAAGCAAAACCATTTTCAAAAAGTTTTGCTGCCTTGAAAGACCTGTAAAATAGATTCTCAAATGAACGATTTAAATATTCAAAAGGAAATTTTCCATTATTTTTTTCCACTAGTAAATAACCTTCATCCCAATTAGGAACTGCATTTTTGTATTCGTTTGAGGAAAAATGACTAATTGCATCATATATGATATAACCATTTCGAGTTTTAAAGCCAAAAACATGGTCGCCTAAGTAGCTTATTCGTCGCTTTTCAGGAATTTCTTCGGCAATTTTGTTCCATTTTTCATCATAAATTGTCCACGTTTTTTCCTGAGATTGTATTCCGAAATAATTATCTTCAAGTACTTGAAAATCAATTGTTTTTTGTTTTAAATCGAGTAAATTACCTAAGGTATCATAGACTTCTTTTTTGGATTCAGCGATCAAATGTTTATTAACAAACAAAGAAAAATTTACTCCATTGGTCTTAAATTTTGAAACTCGAATTCCTTTTTTATTATAAATTGAGGTTTGTTTTTCGTCACTCATGACATAATATTCACTTTGAGAATCGACCAAAATTTTGCCAGATGAATTTTCTTCAATTAGCTTAAAATCAGAATTGTATAATTTAGTTCCTTCATTTCCTTTGCATAAAAAATAGCGTGAAAAACTTGTGATTTCCTTAAATTCAATTGGGATTAGAGTGTCTCCATCAATTGAAACAAGTCCTTTTTTAGTGCCGTTTTCAACCAAAAAGTTTTCTTCATTTACAAATTCATCTGGTTTTGTTTTAACAGTTCCTATATTTTTTCCATCTTCATCAAAAATTTCAAAATCTTTTTTGTCTTTAATAACTAAACGATTAAACTTATGGATTTTAACAGATTTTTCAGTTTCCAATACCAATTTGCCAGTTTTATTATTGAAAACAAGGTTTTTATCTTTTTGGCTAAATTGCGTGAAAAGTCCTTGTTTTTTCTCAAAAGTTAAGTTGAAATTTGGAATTACCTTCAAATTTGAATCTAAATAAATGTCATTTTTGTGATTAACTGAAACAAGAAAAACACTGTCTTTGTAAACTTTCATGCGCTCAACACTGGCGTATCTTGTTGGAATGACCAAAGAATCTGAATTCACAACTCCCCATTGATTTTTGGACAAAACAATTGACGTATTCAGGTAAAAATTTTGCACAAAATCAAAGTTTTGACTAAACAAGGAGTCACCATTAGCTTTTAGAAAGTTCCATTTTGCTTCTTTGTATTCCACATGAAAAAAGGAAGGGAATTCGTTCCAATTAATGATATTTAAATTTTGTATTTGGGTACTAGTATTACTTGCTTTGAAAATCAATTCCGCTGACTTCGCTGTACAATAACGGATAAATTTATGATCATTAAGTTCTAGATATGTGAAGCGACGAATATTATTTTGCCTATCAATGATACCGTAACTACTTGTATCCTTGAATCTACAGTAATCTTTATCGAAATAATCTGTTGAGTCAAGGTGAAAAAGGAGGTGTGATTTTAGTTTTTTTCCATTTGTATGATCGAGTAAATAATATTTTGACCTATCGAAAAAATTAGATGTGTAAAATAAACTTTTGTATTCATCATCCGTCATTTTTTCCTTTATCATCGTAAAATTTGCTTGAGGAATAAAAATTGGATTCTTAATTTTTGCTTTCATGATTAAACTGTCAGAAGAAGTTTTCAATCCCCAACGTAATCCACTTTTGATGTAATTTGTAGTATCATAAAACCAACCAATATCCAATAGTCGTGGGTCATAATTTATAGAAATTTTAGACCGTTCCGATGCAAAAGGCCTAATGGTAATAGTTTCGCCAAGTGATAATCTACTTTTCTCTTTGTGCTGACTATCGAGTTCAATAATAGTCAGTTTTCCTCGATATTTTGCCTTGATGACATTATTTTGGATCTCAATATTATCATACAATGCCTCCAAAATCTCCTTGTTTGTTTTTCTAGAATATAAACCTGCGTAGGCATTTAAACTAAAGGTGTAAAAGAAATTTTTATCGTAATTGATAGTTTTGAATTTACAAGGAATTAATTGCTTGAAATCGTAAGAATAGAGTCCTTTCAAAGTATTGAAATATACACTTACAAAACTTTCACCAAGAACAATATCATCGTATTTAACCTCAATCAAAAGTTTTTTGTCCTTTGAAATTAAACCAACTTTACCGGCGGATTCAATCATATAATAATTTCTCAAAGGAACTATTTTGTCGCAAGGATAAGAAATTAGAATCTTTTTGTCGATTCGATTTAATAAATAGGCGGTTTTATCCTCCTTGTAATAAATAAACTCGTCGTCCATGTCAATAAAACTTGCATTCGGAGCAAATTTCCAGGAGCTAAACTTGTCAAAAATATATTTAAATCCAGGATTTGAAACAAAACAATAATTAGTCGTTACATTTAAGGTTAATTTACCTTCAATTAATTTTTCACCCAATTGATTGTAAAGAATACGTGACGATGTATCTTTTGAAAGTACTAAATGATTAAAATGTATCTCATAATTCGAGTTTGTATCCACCTCAATTTGAAGTTGATTGTTGATATTAAAAATCGTTGATTTATGCTTTTCTTCGATTAGCAACCAATTCTCCTCCAAAAGGGCAACAGATTTGCATTTTATAGTTTGAAATTTATCGTTCGAAATATTGAAAAAATAATACACACTATCCGTTTTTGCCAAAAAATATCCATTTTCATACTGAATAATATCTTGGTATTTTCCGCTGATTATTTCCTTTCCTTTTTCGTCAATAACTCCAAAAACTTGTCCTTTTTGAAAATAAGCATTTCCTTTTGAGTCAAAAAAATTGACAAAAGTATAGTCGCGTGGCAGCGGAATTTCTTTTCCAGCCTTCAGTAAAAACCACTGTCCCTGTTTTACAATAGGTAAAGTGATTTCTTGAGCATTGATAGAAATCCAAGCAAAGAATACTATGAAAATGAAAAATTTCAAGGCTAAACGATTAATTAAACTTGTTCCTCAATTATTTTTTCTAAATCTTTAATCGATTTTACTTTTTTTCCTGTTTTGGAAAAACGAAGTGGGACAATTGATTTCGATTTTGAGCCTTTCATTTTGTTTAATTGATCTTTATCAACTGTGACAATAGAATTATCAGTCAATAAACCAATTAATTTAAAATCTTTTGTAGGATCGAATTTAATGCTTGGCTTTTGATCAGCTGTATTTACCTTGATGGTTGCATTTAATTCTGGACAAATAAAAAACAATTTCACACTTTCATTTTTGACATTTTCAGGAAATTTTATGCTTGCAAAAAGATCTGTGTGGTTTGGAATATGTAAAATTGCATCCCAATTAAATGTTCCCAAACTTTCAATTTCAATACTTCGTAAGATTTTACCCGTCATGACATCATTTTGGAATTTACGTTCCTCAGCAAAGTCCTGATCAAGTGCTTCTTTATTTTTCTTACTGTCTTTTTTTGCCTCTTCAATGGTGTATGGCTGAACGTTAATATTTATAGTTTTCCCAGCTGAATTAACTTCCAGTACGTAATTCCCGTTTGTATTTCCTGGTAATAATTTAGTGGAATTGGCAATTTTATTTACATTAATATTTCCAATTTTGTCAGTGGTTTTCCATGCAACAATCGTTTTTGTTTGCAATTCCTTAAATTGTGAAGTATTGACATCCACATCGATTAATTTAAAATCATCTTTCTTTGGACTCGCTATTTTTTCAGCTTTACTTTCTGATTTTGGAGCCATACTTGTGCCCGTTTTTGTTGTTTTGTATGCCCAATCTCCTTTTTCCTCGTCTAATTTGTAGAAATTAAAACAAGGAGTATCTTCGATGGAAGCCAAATCAATTTTTGCTTTTTTATTTGGTGCTAATTCCAATTCTTTGTCATTTTGACTTGCTTTCATGGTAAACATTCCACCAGAAACGAAATCTTGTTGCACACCAGCAGAATCATATTTCATTGGGATTCCTGACATGGTTATTTCTGCCAAAGAATGAAATTCTTGCCATTCGATCTTTACTTTACCACTGATTGGATTTCCTTCCAAGTCAACAAAAGCATTGGCTGGAATTTCTATTTTCCCTCCATTTTTAATGTCTAAAATTGATATTTTATCTGTTTCAACTTCAAAAATGGTAGCTTTGTTATCATCTGCTTTAATTGCCTGAATAGCAGATTCATACGATTTTCTATTCATCCCTTTTTTGAGCAATTCTTTATTTCCAGATTTACAAGCAACAAATCCGAGGGAAATCAATACAAATAACGATAGTTTTTTCATGGCACAACGTTTTATTTTTTATTATAGCGTTAAAGTACTAAAAAAGTAACACTTTGAGCACACATTTTTGAAAAATACGTATTATTGCGTAGTGGTGTATTAGGAAATTTGAAGCTAAAAAAGTCTTTGCAAAAAAAATCCCCAACTCTAAAAAGAATCGGGGATTTGAAATTAAATTTATTTAAGAATTATTTCTTTTTTTCGTCTACTTCTTCGAAATCTACATCAGTTACTTCATCTGCAGGATTTTCGTTTGAAGCTCCTTGCGCAGCACCAGCGTCACCATCAGCATTAGCAGCGTTGTACATGTCTTGAGAAGCAGCTTGGAACGCATTATTCAATTTTTCCGTTGCAGCTTCCATGTTCACCATGTCTTTTGCATCAAAAACTGTTTTCAATTCAGCTAAAGCATCCTCAATTGGTTGTTTTTTGTCAGCTGGAATTTTATCTCCGTACTCTTTCAATTGACGCTCAGTTTGGAAAATCAAAGAATCTGCTTTGTTGATTTTTTCAACTTCTTCCATTTTCTTTTTATCCGCATCTGCATTCGCTTCAGCTTCCGCTTTCATTCTTTTGATTTCTTCGTCGCTCAAACCTGAAGAAGCTTCAATTTTGATTGATTGAGATTTCCCTGTTCCTTTATCCTTTGCAGAAATATTCATGATACCATTCGCATCGATGTCAAAAGTTACCTCAATTTGTGGAACACCTCTTTGTGCTGGTGGAATATCTGACAATTGGAATCTACCTAAAGATTTATTGTCATTTGCCATTGGACGTTCACCTTGTAACACGTGAATATCTACTGATGGCTGATTATCCGAAGCTGTAGAGAAAACTTCTGATTTTTTCGTTGGAATGGTAGTGTTTGCTTCAATTAATTTAGTGAAAACTCCGCCCATAGTTTCAATCCCTAGAGACAAAGGACAAACGTCTAACAATAGAACGTCTTTCACTTCTCCTGTTAAAACTCCTCCTTGAATCGCAGCACCAAGAGCAACAACTTCATCTGGATTTACACCTTTTGATGGTGTTTTTCCGAAGAAACGTTCAACTGCATCTTGAATGATTGGAATACGAGTAGATCCTCCAACTAAAATTACTTCATTAATATCACTTGTTGATAAACCTGCATTTTTCAAAGCTGATTTACAAGGAGCGATTGTTCTCTCTACGATAGAAGAAATCAATTGCTCGAATTTAGAACGTTGTAAAGTTCTAACCAAGTGTTTTGGAATACCATTTACTGGCATAATGTATGGCAGGTTGATCTCAGAAGTATTTGTTGAAGAAAGCTCAATTTTAGCTTTTTCAGCAGCTTCTTTTAATCTTTGTAAAGCCATTGGGTCTTGACGCAAATCAATACCTTCGTCATTTTTAAATTCGTCAGCCAACCAGTCGATGATTGCTTGATCCACATCGTCACCACCTAAGTGCGTGTCACCGTCTGTAGCCAATACCTCAAAAACTCCGTCACCTAATTCCAAGACAGAAACGTCATGTGTTCCACCACCGAAGTCAAAAACAACGATTTTTTGGTCAACACCTTTTTTGTCTAAACCGTAAGCTAAAGCTGCAGCAGTTGGCTCGTTGATAATACGTTTGATTGTTAAACCAGCGATTTCACCTGCTTCTTTAGTAGCTTGACGTTGAGAATCGTTGAAGTATGCAGGAACAGTAACAACTGCTTCAGTCACTTCATGACCTAAATAATCTTCTGCAGTTTTCTTCATTTTTTGAAGAATCATTGCAGAAATTTCTTGTGCTGTATATTTTCTATCATCGATTTCAACACGTGGAGTGTTGTTGTCGCCTTTTACAATTTTGTAAGGAACTCGATCAGCTTCTTTTTTCACTTCGTCAAAAGATGATCCCATGAAACGTTTGATTGAGCTAATTGTTTTAGTTGGATTTGTGATTGCCTGTCTTTTTGCAGGATCCCCAACTTTAATTTCTCCTCCTTCAATAAATGCAACTACAGAAGGTGTTGTTCTTTTACCTTCAGAGTTTGCAATTACAACAGGCTCGTTACCTTCCATCACCGAAACACATGAATTTGTTGTTCCTAAGTCGATTCCAATTATTTTTCCCATTTTACTTTTTATTTGCTTGTTCGTTTCTCTTCTTTAGTCAATTAATATGCCATCCGAATTTTTAAGCAAAAAAATGACATTTTTGATATTGTAGGGAGAAAAACTGTATTTTATACTGACAAATTGGCGGAAATGTGACAAGGATTACTTCAGGGATGATACAGAATCTAAGTGTTTTCTTTTTTCTTTTACTACTAAAACAAGAAAAGTAAAAGGTTTCATAACTTTCTATTCTTACTGCCTCAGTTGTTTTCTTTTTCTTTTACCACTAAGACAAGAAAGAGACGTAAGTTGTTGTGTCTTTCGTCTAATGTCTTTTGTCTAAAGTCTTATTTCTTTAAGTCTTAACATCCAAAATTCTTAACATCCAAAAAAAAACTTCTTCCAAAGCACTAAGTTTATGAAATAATCAAAAAATTTATATCTTTGTATCAAACTTAAATCAATTTGTCTGAAATAATAATAAAAGCAGTAGTTACAGGTTTTATTTTGAGCATCATGATAGGCCCCGTTTTTTTCGTTTTACTTGAAACAAGTATTCGAAAAGGTATTCGTGCAGCAATTTCTTTCGATCTTGGGGTGCTATTATCCGATATTATTTACATTCTAATTGCCTACATTTTCTACTCTGAAGTTTCAAACTTCGCTAAAGGGGAAAACGAATGGATGTTAAAGGTATTTGGCGGTTCCATGTTCCTGATTTTTGGAGTTATAACATTTATCAAAACTCCAAAAGAACACCATGATGATGATTTAGGAAACGTAGCACATACAACCAAAGATTATGTTTTACTTTTTGTAAAGGGACTTCTTCTAAACATGGCAAATCCAATGGTGATTTTCTATTGGTTTAGCGTTATGGCTCTTGGAGCCAAAGAAAGTGATAACCTTTCATTTTCAACCTTGATGTTGATTTATTTGAGCACCATTTTAATCGTTTTTTTCTCAATCGATGTTCTAAAAATTATTGGTGCAAAAAAACTGCGACCATTTATTAATGGAAAGGTGCTTAAGTCTCTAAGTCGAATCACTGGAACAATTCTTTTTATTTTTGGTATGATTTTACTTGTTCAAGGGCTAATCTCTAAATTGTAACTATTTTTGCATTTTTACTTATAGGGTTATCATCTATTTTAATAAATATCATGTACAAAATATTTTTTTCTCTTTTAATTTCTGTTCAGTTTTATGCGGGAGCGCAAGAAATTTTGAAAGAAAATCTGACAAAAAAACAATCCTTTTATTGGGATTTCAACAAAACTCAACCGCAATCTATTGGTTCATATTACAAGGACGCATTAGGTGAAACAAATTTTAAGCACGGAAAATGGGAGTATTTTGATGAAAAAGGAAATACGATTGAAATCAGAAATTATTACAAGGATAAGTTAAATGGAAAACTTACCATGTATTTTCCAAATGGAAAACCAAGATACATTGGGTATTTTAAAAAAGATTTACAAGATAGCATCTATCAAGAATGGTATGAAAATGGAAATTTAGCAATTGAAGCAACTTATAAAAATGATCAATTGTTCGGATTTCGCAAGACTTACTATGTAGATGGAAGACAGCAAGCTCTTGAAGAATACATTGATTCAACAAAATATTTGCAAGAATTCTGGCTACCTGATTCACTACACACACAAACTGTTATTAAAGGGAATGGTGAAGCAAGTTATTTTCATCCTAATGCAGAAATCAAGGAATGGTATACTTATAAAAATGGACTTCCTCACGGAGAATTTGTTGAAAGAAGTATTTATGGCTTTGATTTACTGACCGGATTTTTTAATGAAGGCAAAAAAACTGGAGAATGGAAATTTTATTACTTTACCGGTGATCTGGAAAAAGTTTGTACTTATGAAGATGGTAAATTAAGCGGTAAGTATCAATATTTTTACGATAAAAATAGAATCAACGTTGAGGGTTATTACAAAAATGGTCAAAAATCTGGAGTTTGGACTTGGTATACCAATGAAGGAAAACGTGATATGTCGGGAACCTTTAAAGAAGGGAAGCAGGATGGCTTATGGACTTATTGGTTTCCAACGGGAGAACTATCTTATACCGCTCATTACAAGGAAGATAAAAAAGATGGAACTTGGTCTTATTTTTACAAAAACGGAGCAAAGTTTAAGAAAGGTGATTTCAGTAACGACGAAAAAAATGGCAAATGGGAAACTTGGTATGAAAATGGAATTTTGTTAATGTCTGGCGATTACCAAAACGGGAAAGAAGAAGGAGAATGGCTGAATTATTGGGAAAGTGGCAAGTTGAAAAACCGTTCTACTTTCAAAAAAGGTCAATTGAATGGGCAATGGGAATCTTATTTCCCAACTGGTAAATTAAAATTAGTTGGAGATTACAAGGAAGGTTTGAAAAATAAAATTTGGACGGAGTTTTTTGATAATGGAAGTCCAAAAGATGTTGTTACCTACAAAGTGATAAAGAAAAAATCAAAAATAAAATACGGCCCAATGAAAGGTCATTTTGTATACGAAAGTGTCAAAAATGGTCAATCAATTTCGTTTTCAGACAAGGATTTTAAGAAAACGGAAGAAGGAACTTATAAAAACGGAGAAAAGCATGGAACATGGACAGCCTACTATCCTGGAGGAAAAGTTCCAGTAAATACGCAAGGTTTCAAAAATGGAAAGTTAGACGGAAAAATGAAAGAATTTGACCGCAAAGGCTTGATTATTTCTGAAGTTGATTACAAGGAAGGTCTCAAACACGGAAAACTTAAGATTTACGACAAAAAAGGAAAAGTGACCATTGAGAAAAAATTTGAAAACGGATTACAAGTTATTGAAGGCACAAAAGGTGGTGGTGGTTTTAGCCCAGGCAATTAAATTAAAGATTTCAATTTTTAGTCGAAATGACTCTATTTCGTTTTCCAAATCACCAATCTTTTGAGCTCTAGATTTTGGAGTTGTGAAAAAAAAATAATCAAACAGTTAATTGAAAATCACGAAGCGAACATTTAAAACCTTCTATAAATTGTTCCACCTAAACAAGTTGAAATGTGGTAAATTTATTTAAGTAGGGTATACTTGATAAAATCATAGAGAAGCTAGCATTTTTGTCAGCTTTTTTTTTGACTCACGCCCCTATCTTAAGCAAAAGCTTAAGACAGCCTCTAAAAATTCTTGAGGAGCTTCAGCATGAACCCAATGACCTGCTTGGGCAATAGTTACTAAACTTGCATCAGGAAACTGTTCTTCAATCTCTTCCCAATCTTCATCTAAAACATAATTTGATAATTCACCGCGAATAAACAATGTTGGGATAAAAAGTTCTTTATTCGAATGAATTGAACGCAAAATTTCAGGCATTTCTTTCTCCAAAACAGGAACATTCATCCTCCATGCTAACATTTTATGTTCATTCCAATATAAGTTTTTTAGTAAAAATTGACGCACCCCAGTAGAATGAATGTATTCTGACATAGCAGTTTCAGCTTCAGAACGAGAAACTTTATGATCAAGATCAATCGCTTTAATACCCTTCAAAATCTCATTGTGATGCATCGGATAGGCTTTTACACCCATATCTACAACAATTAATTTATCCAAAAAATTCGGGAAAAGATGAGAAAAAACCGTGGCCGTCTTTCCTCCCATAGAATGCCCCATCAAAATGATATTTTTCAAATGTAATTCATCTAATAATTCTTTTAAATCTTTAGCCATTAATTCGTAGGACATTTCTTCATCCCAAGGCGAATGACCGTGATTTCGCTGATCAACTAAAATCACCCGATAATACTCACTTATTTTCTTCGCATGAGTCTGCCAATTATCTGAATAACCAAATAAACCATGTAAAATGACAAAGGCTTGCCCTTCGCCCATTTCTCGGTAATAAAGTTTCATTTTTTTCGAATTTGTGACAAAGATAAGGAAGATTTCAAGAAATTAATCTTGAATTACCTAAAGAAAAAATCTGATAAATGTTTTCTTTGATTTATTTTTTGTAACTTTATTCTACTAAACTTAAAATTAAATGTTACAGCAAAACCAAACCATCAAAATGTGGGCAGAGGATGACCGCCCACGCGAAAAACTTCTTTTGAAAGGAAAAAGACAACTTTCCGACAGTGAATTAATTGCAATTCTTATAAATTCAGGAAGCAGAGAAAAATCAGCTTTGGAATTAGCAAAGGACCTTTTAGCAGATTCTAATAATGATTTACATTCCTTTTCAAAAAAAAGTATTCAGGAACTGTGTAAATTTAAAGGCATTGGCGAAGCAAAAGCAATAACATTGTTAGCAGCATTAGAATTGGGAAGACGTAGAAAAGATTCGACAAAAATAGAAAGTGTCAAAATTCTAAGTTCTAAACATTCTTATGAATTGTTATTACCTAAGATGCAAGATTTACCCACAGAGGAATTCCATGTTATTTTACTTAATCGTGGGAATACAGTTATCAAGCAATTTCATTTATCAACAGGCGGACTAACAGGAACGGTTGTCGATGCACGTATTTTGTTTAAAGAGGCCATTAATTGCTTAGCAACAGGAATCATCCTGGCGCATAATCATCCGAGTGGTAATTTGCAACCTAGTGAGCAAGACCTAAGACTAACAAAAAAAATAGTTGAATTTGGAAAATTGATTGATATTGTTGTTTTAGACCACTTAATCATCACAGATTTTCACTATTTTAGTTTCGCTGACAATGGTTTAATTTGAAAAAAATACACCTTCCTATTTCTTTGCATTAGCAACAAGATATTCCAAAATTAATTGTTGTTGTTCTGCATTGATTTTTTCCGTTTTGTTGTTTGCCATGTCTGTCATTTTTGGAACTATTTTTTTCCAGGATTGCTCTGTGTAATTAGAGGGTGTCATTAATTCATGACAAGTACTACACTTTTCACTATAAAGAGATGCTCCTTGATCTAGGCGACTTACAGTTGTTTTACTTTCCTTAACAATAGGTTCAACAACTGGAGTTGTAGATTTCTTAGCATTTGAGCAAGCAAATAAAAACAAACCTGCTAATGAGAGATCAATAATTTTCATTTTGACTTAATTTGGAATTAAAAAACCTGACTCATTACTGAATCAGGTTTTTAACACTATGATTAATAATTTTTATTTTTTTGTGTTTTTCGGAAGATCTTTAAATTTAAAGTAATCTTCAGGTAAAGCCGGTGCTTGCGCAGGATCAAAGTTTAAATCTAGCACTTTACCTTCTGTACGTCTGTTGTACTGATGTAACTTTTCATAAGTTACTTTATCTTTTTTCTTAAAGCTATTAATGTATGCTTCTTTCAATTCAATTTTCTTGTAACCAGTTGTATCAGAAGGCTCATCAGAAGTGTACACTTTATCTTTCAACCACAATGTTTTTGGTTGATTTTCACCTTTTCCAACTGGAACCAATCTTTTGGCATCAATTCCTTTTTCTTCAACCAAATATTTAACACAAGCTTTTGCTCTGTTTTCAGATAAAACTTGGTTGTAAATGTTTCCAGAACGAGCATCTGTATGAGAACTCAATTCTAATTTTAAAGTAGGATATTTAACTAACAAATCATAAACATAATTCAATGAATCAGTTGAGTTGATTGTAGAATCATTAACAAAAGTCCATTGTCCTAATGGGTAACGTACCTCTGGCAAACGAATTGGTTCGTTTTTGATCATTGGCATGTCTACCACATAATTTTGGTCATAGTTTACGAATGTAGAAAATGAACCATTTTTAACACTTTCATATTTATCTTTTGCAACTGTAATAGTATAGTTGTTATCTTGCAAGATAAAACGATCTCCATTTGGTTTTTTATCCCAGAAAATAGAACCATCTTTTTGAGTAACACCTTCCCAAGTAACTCCACCTTCAGATTTGACCGTTACAGTTACACCTTCGATTTTTTTAGTTGGATTTAACGCTTCAACTGCATTAACTCTCAAATCGAACATATTTGGAGGCATTTCATACATCCAGATATCAGGTCTTTGGTTTTTTCCAACACTTCCTACTCTTTCAGAAGTTAAGTAACCTTTTTTATCCGTCACCTCAATCATTGCATAATCGTTTGAAACAGAATTTAAAGGGAAACCAACGTTTACTGGCTTCTCCCATTTCAACTTATCTTTTACCTTAGCTGCTCTAAAAACATCTAAACCACCCATTCCGGCCATACCGTCTGTAGAGAATAATAAGTCACCATTTAAGGCAAAAGTTGGAAATAACTCATTCCCAGAAGTGTTAACCCCTTCACCCATGTTGATTGGCGCTTCCCAAGAATCAGTTTTTTTATTGTAAGAAGTGTAGTATAAATCTCTTCCACCAAAACCTCCAGGCATGTCAGAAGCAAAAATCATAAATTTACCGTCTTCAGTTACACAAGGATGTCCTACAGAAATCGAATCATGACCTTTCAAAACTATTTTTTTAGGCTCACCCCACTCTTTTCCTTTAATTTCAGAAACCCAAATATCACAACCAAGGTTCATTTTTTTCTCATTTGGGCAACGTGTAAAAAACATTGTTTTTCCTCTTCCGTCAAAACAAACTGTACCTTCGTTATCTTCTGTATTAATTAATTCACCTGGAACTAATTTTGGTTGCATGTAGTTTCCTTTTTTGTCTAATTCAGAAACCCATAAGTCCATGTAATTTTCACAAGATCTTGGATCCTTTGTTTCAGAGACTCCACCATCTCTTGTAGAACTGAAATATAAACTTGTCTCTTTTCCTCCAGCTGTCATTGGTGCCATCTCAAAAACATCTTTGTTTAATGAAGTAACATTCGTAACTACATGACGAGACTTATTGATTTTAAAATCTTGGTGAATTTCACAAGATCTTAAACCTACGTCACCTCTTTTATCTTCAGGAGATAATTCTTTGTATTTTTTATAGTTTTCCGCTGCTTTTTTAAACTCACCTAAAGCTCTCAACATTTCACCATTGTACAGATACACCATTGGTTCTACATCATAATGCTTCAAAAGAATTGCTTTTTCATACCACTCATGAGCATCTTTCATGTTATCTGTTTCACGGTAACATTCAGCAGTTTTGTAAGCTAAATCACCTTTCATTTTAATGGCAGATTTACCTTTTCTTTCAATTTTAGCAAATGCTTTTGCACAGACTTCAGCACCTGCACAAAAATTTTCATTTCTAAATTCTGTGTTTGCTAATCTAACTTGTTTAGGGACATACAATGTTATTTGAGCTTGTGTCAAATAAGAAATCCCAATAAATACTAAAGAAAACAGTTGTTTATAGTTCATAAAGTTTAATTTTACTATCAAAAATCAACGACGAAATAAGGCATTATTTATCTTATATCCAAAAAAAAAGTTAAAAAACTTAAAAATTTTATTTCAACACTTACTTAAACACCTATAAACAAGATACTTGTACTGTTTTTTCTTGACTTATTTTTTTCGTTTCAATTTTTGAACAAATTTAAGCATTGTTTGTTATAATGTGCTTATTTTTGCTGCCTTTTCTTTCTTCGTGCTTTAGTTTTCTTCTAAAAACTTTCATTCAATCGTTTTTGAAAGAGCTATCGCTTTGCAAAAACGTTTCATGTTTGTTTTCAGTTCGCAAAGCTATCGCACTGCGCAAGGGCAGAGATTTCCGCTTTTAAGATCAAATTTCTGCGCTGGCGGAGGCGGAAAACTTTTTGAAAAAAATTGTGTGTGACACTTTAGGAGCTTGGCGCTAGCCCAAAGCGATTTTTAGTTGAACCACAAATTTTGAAAAACATTGAAGCAGTAAACAGGTAGGCAGCCAAATAACTATCAAACTTTCACTCCAAATCCATCATAATTTCGTCCATAAATGTCCAAGGTGTGTGACCTGAACCTGGATTTCCTTCTGGAATTTTTGCATTTTGGTGAATAGTAATGCGTATATACCTCGCTTTCTGATTCAATTCCAAATGACTTTTTTCTGAGAGCTTGGAATTATTTCCCATTGTCCATTTTCCTTCTTCGGTGGCGAAACCTATTTCAATAGATTGTGGTACATGAATCCAGGAAGAAATATCATTTAAAAAGCTCAAATCGAGTGAATTCAATTTCATCACCTTCCCTAAGTCCATTTCTAAAACGACGTTAGAAGTGTCAAAACCTAACCATTCGGAAGAGTTCCAAGGAATGCGGCCTTGTATTCCATCTACCAAAGCTAACTCTTTGTTAAAGGCGTATTTTTCGTTTGGTTCGGTCAAAAATTTAATTGGAATTCCAATGCCATTGTGAATGTCAAAATTGAAGGAATTATATGTTAAGCAGATATCATTGTCAAAACTTGAAATGCTGTATGTTAAGTCCATTTTTTTTGGAAAAAGACCAAAGGAATTACTTCTTCCATAAAAATTATTTGATAATTTTAGTGAATCACCTTCATTGCCATTAGCGTCTAGCAATTGAATTCTTTTTCCATTTACAAATGTCGAAATATAATAGTCAAATTTTGATTTTGGACGAAATAAGGAATATGTCATTTTTCCATCTATTTGTTCGACTGTTATCTCAGGATAAAACATCGCTTTCGAGAAATTCACATTTTTCTTTTGGAGCAAAGGAATGTGGCAATCAATTAATTTTTGCTCAAAAACTTCCAATTTTGGTCTGTTTTCACCACTCCAAAGCACCTCAGCCAAGGCTAAAGCTCTTGGATAAACCATGTATTCTAATTGTTTAAAATCTGGAATGTACTCCGTCCACAAATTGGCCTGAGCGCCCAAAATCAACTTTGCTTCTTGCTCGTTTAAATCTTTTGGAATAGGATTAAAACCATAGACTTTTTCTAGCGAAGTAAAACCACCAAAAGCAATGGGTTCATTTGGATTTCGACTTTGGTAATGATCAAAATAACAGTGTGAACCGGGACTCATTACCACTGAATGACCTTGTTTTACAGCTTCAATTCCGCCTTCGGTGCCACGCCAAGACATCACGGAAGCATTTGGAGAAAGTCCTCCTTCCAAAATCTCGTCCCAACCAATTAGTTTTCGTCCTTTGGATGTCAAATAGGCATCTATTTGTTTGATGAAATAACTTTGTAATTCGTGTTCGTCTTTAAGGTGATTATCTGCGATAATTTTTTGACAATTAAGACACTTTTTCCAACGTTCTTTTGGAGCTTCATCTCCACCAATGTGAATGTATTGTGAAGGAAAAAGTTCTAGTACCTCATCTAAAATGGCTTTGTTAAAATCAATACTTTCTTGTTTGGCACAATAAATATCGTCAAAAACTCCCCATAAACCAGGGACTGATTGTTTTTCACCAGTGCAAGAAAATTCGGGATATGCTGCCAAAGCGGCTCTTGCGTGACCTGGCAATTCGATTTCTGGAACAATCGTCACGTAGCGATCTTGTGCATATTTTACGACTTCTTTGATTTGTTCTTGGGTGTAAAATCCGCCGTATTTTTCTACTGTATAGGTTCTTGGATTTGTAGTGTAATGTTTGTTGACGGTTGAATCTCTCCAAGCTCCAATCTCCGTCAATTTTGGATATTTTTTGATTTCAATTCTCCATCCTTGATCATCAGTTAAATGCCAATGAAAGGTGTTGAATTTGTAAAATGCCATTAAATCGATGTAGCGTTTGACTTCATCTACTGTGAAAAAATGTCGGCTCACATCCAAATGCAAACCACGCCATTCAAATTTTGGTGAATCTGTTATTTCACAGTTTTTGATGTAGTTTTTACCATCTTTCTGATAAATTAGTTGAAGAAATGAATTTATGGCGCAAAAACAGGATGCTTCGGATGTGTAGGAGATTGAGATTAAATTTGAGCTCACCTTGATTTGGTAATAATCTTTCACTTGATTATCCGCTATTTTTTTAAAGACTAAAGCAGGAATTTCATTTTCATGTAATATTATATCTGTAGTTAAATGTTCGTGTAATTTGGATTTGAAATAACTTTTCAAATTTTCAGGAAAAGTGCTTTTATACAATATTGGAAAGTCTATTCCGAATTCATAAACTCCTTTCGTTTCCTTGTAAGAACTTGGCGTTGGAATTATGGGACACTGAGAGAAATTCCAAAAAAAGAGGAAAATAAAAATGATGGATAAAAGCGTTTTCATAAAACAAATATAGTTAGAATTTGCAATTAGTACCCCTATTTTATCCTTCAAACTTAAATTATTTGCTAGAAGATTTAGACAGGTTTTTTGCCGCGAATTTCAGGAATTTCACGAAATGAATCAAAAGTTTAGGCCACGAATTACACGAATTACACGAAAGGACATAGGGTTTAGGCCATGAATTTCACGAATTGCCACGGAATGTTTGAAAAGTTTACGCCACGAATTACACGAATTGCTCGAAAGGACAGAGGGTTTATAACACCAATTTCACGAATTGACACGAAATGTTTCAAAAGTTGGAATGTTTTACCGATTAGAAAACATAGGATTAAAAATTAATATTGTAACTTAAACCTTTAAAACTAGGAAAAACTTGGTTGTTATTTTTACTTCCAAAGCGATAAGAAATTCCCATTCCTAAATTAAAATTATAACTTGAAAGCAATTCCTTGTTTTTAACTAATAGTTGATCGACTGAAATATCACCTTTTCGGATGTTAATTTGATCTCGAACGAAAGCATAATTTCCCCAAATAGCGAAGTTAAGACCTTTGAAAAGTCGCATTGAAATAGCTCCATTTAGGCTAAATTGATTTTTGCTAAAATCGTGGAAGTAATTACTCCAAAATGCTCCTAAATTAACACTTCCCCAAGGTTTTGTGAAGGAAGAAATGAGAGAAATACTCTCTTGCATTAACAATTCTTCTGTTTTTAGGTAAATAGTGGTATCGATGTAATTCATGTATTGTGGACCGATGTCAATTCCCAAAACAAGACGTCTCGTGTTAAAATCTTTGTAAGGAAAAATACTATATTCAAAACGAGGTTGCAGGGAAACTTTTGCTTTGTAATTACCAAAAATCGAATTGCTATAATAACTTGAAATACCTGCTGCAAAATGTTCGTTCAATTTAGCAGAGTGATTCGCTTCACCGTAATAACTTTGAAAATCATAAGAATAAACATCCTCTCCATCCTTATATTCTTGACGGGATAAATAGGCATTAAAATAAATCCCTGTTCTAGATTTTTCTGTTTCTCGATTGACGGAAACATAACCAGAACCATACATATTTAAATAGTTCTCGTTTCCATCTGTTGATCCGTTCATACCTAATTGGAAGACCCAATAATTCCATGGGTCCTTGACAATCGAATCAGTGGCAACTTCTTCTTTTTTGGGGAAATTTATTTCAATCGCTTTGCCGATTTCCGTTTGTTTCAGAAATGGAAACAGAGCAACTTTTAGATTTTTGGCGAATAATTTTCGTTTATCATCTTCCGTTAAATTTGGGTCGATAAAATAGCTTAAGGTATCAGAATGTACTTCATAATTATTTCTTCCGATCAAAATCATATTACTTACTACACCACCGTTGCTATTCCATTGATTCATCATCAGAACTTGGACATCAGCATCCGTTCTATCTCTTACAAAATCAAGGATATTTAATTCTTGTCGGATAAAATCGAGGTAACAATCGCCTCCATTCGAACAATCTAAAAAAACAGATAAAGTAGTTGGAGCAGTAGAAGTACCTTGAGCAAACACTTGGAAAGTCAACAAAAATCCAAGTAGAAGAGTTGAAATTTTTTTCATTCGTTAATTTTAAAAGTTGTAAAAGTAGAATTTTAAATTTTCATAAAACTATTTTACTAGTTAATAATCGTTAAAAACTAATTTACGTTTAAGAATTGATATAATGCGAAAAATTAATTTTGTTACACTGAAAGTTCTAACATAAAAAAGCACCGAGAAAACCCCGATGCTTCTTACTTCTAAAATTCTATATTTATTTCTCAATTTAACTTCTGACTTAGAATTAATCAGAAAAACTGCTGATAAAGGAAATTATCTCGTAAACAACATTTCTCTGAACTTAGGCAATGGCCACAATTCATCGTCAACTAATAATTCTAATTTATCTGCATGATAACGAATTTCTTCAAAATAAACTTTAACATTATCGCAATATGCTAATGCTCTTTTTTCTACATCTTCAATGTCGTTTGCTACTTTTCGAGCTTCCAACATGGCATCACATTTTGATTTTAAACCATTTAAGTGCTCAGAAATTTCTTCAATTAATTCAATTTGTGATTTTGCAGCGGCCTTCCCTCCTTTTTCACCTAAAACAGAAATCAATCCTTGTGCATTTTGAATCAAACGGTTTTGATAAGTTACCACTGCTGGTAAAATATGACTTTGAGAGATATCGTTGATTAAACGTGCTTCAATCTGTAATTTCAAAATGTAGTTTTCGAACTCAATTTCTTGACGCGCATGTAATTCTCTTGGTGATAAGATATTCAAATCATCAAATAATTTAGCCACTTTTTTGTCAGACCAAACTTTTAATGCTCTTGGAGTATCTTTTAAGTTTTCTAATCCTCTTTTTTCAGCTTCTTTCACCCATTCGTCACCGTAACCATTTCCTTCAAAACGGATTTTTTTCGATTCCTTGATAAGTTGTTGTAATTCTTTTAAAATCGCTTCGTCTTTTCCTTCCCCTTTGTCAATGCGCTTATCAACCGCTTTTTTGAATATATTCAATTGGTTAGCCATAATTGTATTCAAGACAATCATTGCATGTGAGCAGTTTGCAGAAGAACCAACTGCACGGAATTCAAATTTATTTCCTGTAAAAGCAAACGGTGAAGTTCTATTTCTATCCGTATTATCCAACATAATTTGTGGGATTTTACCGATGTTCAATTTCAATTCTGTTTTGTCTTCTGGAGTCATTTTACCAGCCTTCACGTTTTTCTCGATATCATCCAATAAAGCTGATAATTGAGAACCAATGAAAGTTGAAATAATCGCTGGAGGAGCTTCATTTGCACCTAAACGGTGATCATTTCCTGCAGAAGCGATACAAGCTCTTAAAATTCCAGCGTTATCGTGAATGGCTTTAATTGTATTCACAAAGAAAGTCAAAAATTGTAAGTTTGTTTTTGGGTTTTTCCCTGGAGCCAAAAGGTTAACACCTGTATTTGTGCTCAAAGACCAGTTGTTATGTTTTCCTGAACCGTTTACGCCAGCAAATGGTTTTTCGTGAAACAATACTCTGAAATCATGCTTGCGCGCAATTTTTTCCATCACATCCATCAACAATAAGTTGTGGTCGTTTGCTAAATTACATTCTTCAAAAATTGGAGCACATTCAAATTGATTTGGAGCAACCTCATTGTGACGCGTTGTAACTGGAATTCCAAGTGCAATGGATTCGTTTTCATATTCTCTCATGAAAGCGGTAACTCTTTCTGGAATGGAACCAAAATAATGATCTTCCAATTGTTGACCCTTTGCTGCAGCGTGACCAAAAAGTGCTCTTCCCGTCATCATTAAATCTGGACGAGCATTGAATAAAGCTTGATCTACCAAGAAATATTCTTGTTCCCAACCTAAAGTTGCATTTACTTTTGTAACGTTTTTATCAAAATACTGACACACTTCAACTGCCGCTTGATCCACAGCGTGTAAAGCTTTCAATAAAGGCATTTTGTAATCTAAAGATTCACCTGTATATGAAATGAAAATGGTTGGAATACATAAAGTTTTTCCAATTACGAAAGCTGGAGAAGAAGGGTCCCAAGCAGTATATCCACGTGCTTCGAAAGTATTTCTAATTCCACCATTTGGGAAGGAAGAAGCATCTGGTTCTTGTTGTACTAATAAATCTCCATCAAAACGCTCAATTGCCTTTCCTGGACCAACGGGCTTGAAAAAAGCATCGTGTTTTTCAGCTGTTGTTCCTGTTAATGGCTGAAACCAATGTGTATAATGTGTCGCTCCTTTTGTGATTGCCCAATCTTTCATTGCTGAAGCAACTTGATCCGCCATTTTACGGTCCAATCTTGTTCCATTATTTATGGATTCAATCATGGATTTGTATGCATCACTTGGAAGGTATTCACGCATTACATCTGCATGAAAAACATTTTTTGCAAATAATTCAGAAACTTTCCCTTCGTAGTCCATGTGTTTTGGTGTACGATTTAACACATCTTGATACGCTTGTAATCTTTTTGTAGCCATATTTTGAAGATTTTTATAAAATTTTGAGCAAAGGTATGAAATTTTAGGGGGTATTTCCAAATTTTTTATGTTTTTTTACCCAAATCAATTAAAATTTAGCATGAAGAATCTAATTTTACTCATTTATTTTTTGAAAAATAGATATTTATGGTCGGCTGAAAACTTAGTGCAACTATTTAATCGAAGTTAAATAACTGAAAATTCATTTTAAGAAGTTTAACCCAACTTGCAGCACAAATGTTAAAAAAGCACCTTTTTTTGTTAAAATTTGACTTAAAAAAGGTGAAAACCA
>JBIKSI010000050.1:0-21286 GCA_044348665.1 Crocinitomicaceae bacterium | reverse complement strand
TATTCAACACATTAAAGATACTAAAAGTATTTCACTTATTTATAAGGATTTACGATAAGTTATTGACAATCAGATTGTTAATAATCGAACTCAGGTTACTATTCTTGCTGTATTGATAGTGATTGGGGTTTAGGAATACTGAGCAAAACAGCACAAACCGGTTTTAACAAACTAGAATTGCCTCTGACAAATAAATTTTATGAATATTCTGTATTAGAACAAAACAGAACGAAAGACCTCAATTTGCTCTCGTTCGATGAATTTTGCGCACATATTGGTCTCAACAATAGTTAGCTAAATGAAAATTTTGCCGCGAATTACACATATTTGCACAAATTTAATAGATTAAAACTGTGTAATTCGAATTAGAAAACAGGATTTTTTTATTCCTTTGAAGACTTAGAGTTGCAGTTAAATTGCATTCTTCACAATTTCTTCCACCACTGCAGGATCTAAAAGCGTAGAAGTATCTCCCAAACTACCAGTTTCTCCTTCGGCAACTTTACGTAAAATTCTACGCATAATTTTTCCAGAACGTGTTTTTGGTAATCCGCTAACAAATTGTATTTTCTCTGGCAAAGCGATTTTTCCAATTTCTTTTGTAACGGTTTCTAAGATTGCTTTTCGTGCAGCTTGTTCGTCTTCTACCTTGTGTTCACACACAACAAATGCATAAATCGATTGTCCTTTCATAGGATGTGGATAACCAACAACAGCAGATTCAATTACCAAATCGTTTTCATTGATGGCATTTTCTATTTCTGCAGTTCCAAAACGGTGACCAGAAACATTGATTACATCGTCAATTCTACCAATAATGCGGTACATTCCATGTTCATCTCGTTTTGCTCCATCTCCTGTAAAGTAATAACCATCATAATGTGAAAAATAAGTCACACGACATCTTTCATGGTCACCAAAAGTTGTCCTTAACATCGAAGGCCAAGGAGCTTTAACGCATAAATATCCTTCAAAGTCGTGACCTTCAATTTCTTTTCCTTCTTGATCCAATAAAACTGGTTGAATTCCCGGTAAAGGATAACCCGCAAAAGTTGGTTTTTGTGGAGACAAATTACCTAAACCAGAAATCATAATTCCTCCGGTTTCCGTTTGCCACCAGTTATCTACAACAGGACAATTTCCTTTTCCAACTACATCGTGGTACCAATGCCACGCCTCAGCATTGATGGGTTCTCCAACTGTTCCAATAACCTTCAAAGAACTTAAATCGTATTTATTGACAAATTCTTCACCGAAGCCCATCAAAGAACGAATCGCTGTTGGTGCCGTTAAAAATTGATTTACCTTGTATTTTTCTGCAATTTCCCAAAATCTTCCTGCATCGGGGAAAGTTGGAATTCCTTCAAACATCACAGATGTTGCTCCGGACAAAAGCGGTCCGTATAAAATATAGGAATGCCCTGTAATCCAACCAATATCAGCGGTACACCAATACATGTCGTTTTCTTCGTATTGATAAACATTTTGAAAGGAATAAGCTGTATAAACCATGTATCCTCCACAAGTGTGAACAACGCCTTTTGGTTTACCCGTTGAACCAGAAGTATACAAAATAAACAACATATCTTCAGCGTCCATTTCTTCTGCTTCACAAATATGCGACTGACCAGCAGTAACATCGTGCCACCACAAATCACGTCCTTCGATCATGTCCACATCCCAGTTCAAACAAGGGAAAACGATTATGTTTTTAATTGAAGAACAAGATTTTAGTGCTTCATCAACAACTTCTTTTAAGGGAATTTCTTTCGCTCCACGATTTAATCCGTCAGCAGTAATAATTAATTTTGCTTCTGCATCATTCATTCTGTCTGAAAGCGCATTGGCAGAAAATCCAGCAAAAATTACAGAATGGACAGCACCAATTCGAGCACAAGCTAAGACAGCAATTGCCAATTCTGGAATCATTGGTAGGTAAATGCAAACGCGATCTCCTTTTTCGATTCCAATTGATTTCAAAGCATTTGAAAATTCACACACTTTGTGATACAACTCCTTGTAAGTAAATGTTCTATTTACATCATTTGGATTGTTTGCCTCCCAAATAATTGCAGTTTTATCTCCTCGCGCTTCGAGATGACGGTCTAATAAATTTTCAGTAATATTTAATTTTCCACCTTTAAACCATTCAATTTTTGGTTCAGAAAAATTCCAATCCAATACCCGATCCCACTTTTTTTTCCACTGAAAAGTTTCAGCAATCTCTCCCCAAAAAGCTTCTGGATTGTCAACACTTTTTTTGTATTTTTCTTGGTATTCTGCGAATGATTTTATTTGAAGTGAATTCATAGTTTAACATTTAAGCCATAAATGTAAAAATAAATCCATTAAATTACTTCATTTTTTGATAAAATTTCAAGGCAATGTTAATCAATAAAATCTAACTGATACACTTCAGAAAGTGATTCATTGTTTTTTAGAGATAAATTTAAGTCTTTTATCAAGCCATTGTGCACACCATAAACCCAACCGTGAACCATTAAATCTTGACCATGTTTCCATGCATTTTGAATAATACTTGTTTTTGCTAAATCATACACTTGTTCTGAAACATTTAATTCAACAAAACGATTGAAACGTTCCTCTTCATTTTTAATTAAATCTAATTCTTTGTGGTGAAAACGATAAACATCCTTGATGTGTCTGATCCAATTGTCAATTAATCCTATAGAATTGTTTCCCATGGCAGCCTTTATTCCACCGCAACCATAATGTCCACAAACGATTACATGTTTCACTTTTAAAACATTAACGGCATAATCCAATACACTCAGCATGTTCATGTCTGTATGTAAGACCATATTTGCAATGTTTCTGTGAACAAAAACCTCACCAGGTGCAGCGCCAATGATTTCATTTGCAGGAACGCGACTATCTGCGCAACCAATCCACAATACAGGAGGTTTCTGACCATGAGCCAATTTGTTGAAGAAATCTGGATCCATGTCTAGTTTTCCAGCTACCCAATCCTTATTATTTTCTAATAATTGATTATAAAACTTTTCCATAATATTCTGATTTTAGTGCCCAAAAACTTGAACTTCTGGGACGTTAATGGTTTGTAAATTGATATTTTTTTCTTTTCCGAGGTGATTTTTAAAATCCTGAATGGTTTCTAACACATCATAATCTATTTTATTGCAATTACTTCCATCAATAATTACATTAGAATTTTTCTTTATTCCTTGCAATAATTCTCGAATTCCTCCTTTGTTTAAAAAAGTTACTTCTTGAGACAAAGTAATGTAAATTTCCGCTTGCTCATCACCTAGATTTTCTTCCCGCTGGTAATTGTTTTTAAAGTTTCTTTTCAGGATATAAAAAATGGAAAATGCCATACCAATGCCTATTCCTATGAGCAAATCAGAGAATAATACTCCTATAATTGTTGCTATAAATGGAATAAATTGATCCATTCCAAGTTTTATCATTTGTTTGTATAGACTAACTTTTGACAATTTATACCCTACCATTAATAAAATCCCTGCCAAAGCGGAAAGAGGAATTAGGTTCAAAACGCTTGGCAAAAACAAAACAGAACTGAACAGTAAAAAGCCATGTAGAATGGTAGAAAGTTTACTTTTTCCTCCAGCATTGATATTTGCTGAACTTCTAACAATCACTTGGGTAACAGGCAATCCACCTAAAAATCCAGAAACGATGTTTCCAATTCCTTGCGCCTTAAGTTCACGATTAGTTGGCGTTAAATGTTTTTCAGGATCTAATTTGTCTGTCGCTTCGACACTTAACAAAGATTCCAAACTTCCAACTAATGCAATTGTCAGGCCAATGGTGTAAACACGATAATCGGATAAATATGAAAAATCTGGAAAACGAAAAAGACTTTTGAAGTCCTCAAAATTTCGGGTTTTAGGAAGTTCCACCAAATGTTTGGAATCCAAGTACCAATCAGAACAATACCATTTGAAGAGTAGATTTACAAAAACACCGATTAATACAACAAATAAAGCTCCTGGAAGTAGTTTGAAAATAGCATACTTTTTCAAGAAAGGTCTATCAAAAAGAATTAAAATCACTATTGAAATAATTGTTATTACGATTGCTCCGGGACTTGTTTTGTTTAGAGCGACAAATATTTCTGAAAAGGTATTTTGACCATCTATTTGAAAAAATGACTCATCACCCATAAAATCAGCATCGTAGCCAAATGCATGTGGAATTTCTTTTAGAATCAAGGTAAGTCCGATGGCGGCCAACATGCCTTTAATTACCGAAGAAGGGAAATAATTCCCAATAATTCCCGCACCTAAAAACCCACTGATTAATTGAATAATACCAGAAATAATTACTGCCAATAGAAATGCGTCAAAACTTCCAAGTGTAGCAATTGCAGCTGCAACAATTGTAATCAAACCTGCGGCTGGACCAGAAACTCCAAGTCGAGAGCCACTTATGAACCCTACGACAATACCGCCGACAACACCGGCAATGATTCCTGAAAATAAAATGGGATTTTCGCTTCCTGTTGAAGCAAGTGCAACACCTAAACAAAGAGGAAGTGCTACCAAAAACACAACTAAACTGGCAGGAATATCACTTTTCCAGTTCTTAAAAAAATTGTTCATTTATAAAACTTAATTAAAATAAAATTTGACTGCAGCAAAAAATAACTGCAAAACGAGAATAAATTTTAACTAAGAATTTCTGGAGGAGAATAAATTATTTCTAAAAGTGGTTCGTTGTACTTGCGCTCATAAATTTTTGAAATCAATTTATAATTAAATTTTTCAAAAACAAAGCTAAAATCGTAGTTTTTACAAGAAAAATAGTCACTTTTAACCTCCAAGTCACTAAACTCATCAGCAAAATCCTTTTCGGAAAATTCAACAAATTCTTCTAAAACCTCTTCATTTAGATCGAAAAAAAGTGAAGTATGCGATTTTACGATGTTTAAGGAAAAGATAAACACCAATAAAAATAAACTAAACTTTTGTAAACTTTTTTTCACTTCACAAATATAATTAAAACAATCTATAAAAATAAATTATTTTAACCATAAGGAAAACTTATTATTTCAAAAAAGGAAACAAGCTAAGTAAAAACCATTGAATTTCAAAGCGTTAAATTCTGCACAAAAATTGTTAAAGATTTCTCAGGTACAGAACATGTTTTGTTTTCGCAAACATAAAATAAATCCTCATCGAAATTTTTCCCTTTTGCAGAAGCGAGACTTGATGATTTTCCGCCAGAAAACAAACAGAAAGGCAAGTAATTTTTGGAAATTTCTTTTAAATTACTTTTCCAATTGGGACCAGTGATACACACTTCCTTTACTCCGTAAACAAAAAACATCAAAACTTGAGCCCAATTAGAATATCCTGAGCCATATTGTTCCATGCCGTCATGCACATTTTGAAGCATTTGCTGAGCATCTTTCAAATAATCATCGTCGTGAAAATAGCTTCCAAGTACAAATAAATTTTTACACATCACACTATTTGTTGCAGGAGTAACATTGTCATTAATGTCCATTTTTCGAGCAATCAAACCAGAATATTCCGTCGTGAAGTAAAACATTTTACTACTTGCATCTTGAAAAAGTTGCTTCGTTTTATCTGTTAAATTTTTAGCTTGGTACAAATAGTGTTCGTCAAAAGTGGCTTGATACATGGAAATATATGCTTCAATTAAATGCGCATAATCTTCTAAAAATCCATCAATTGTTGCTTTTCCACCATTAAAATTGTGGTAAAGATGTAGCTCTTCAGTGAGCATGTTTTTTTCAATCCACTTTAGGTTTTTACTTGCTGCATGTAAAAATAAATCATCAGAAAAAGCAAAATAGGAATCAACTAAACCTTTGATCATCATGGCGTTCCAAGAAGTTAAACACTTATTATCTAAACCTGGTCGAACTCGATTTTTTCTAGCCTCTAATAGGAGCGAATTAACTTTATTAATTTTACTTTCAAAATCTGCTGAACTCAAATTCATTTTATTGGCAAATTGTTCATTATGAGCTGTTTTCATCAAAACATAATTTCCTTCTTCCCAATATCCTAATTGATTGATGTTGTAATATTCCTTTACCCAAGAAAAATCATCTCCCAATAACTCTTGCAATTCTGTGATTTTCCATACGTAAAATTTGCCTTCCTCTCCTTCAGAATCCGCATCAAGGGCACTGTAAAATGCTCCTTCCTGAGTTGTCATTTCTCGTTCTAACCAAGATGTTGTTTGATAAACGAGTGTTTTGTAAGTTTCATTTTTTGTTTTCTGATAAGCCTTTGCGTACAAACTTAGCAATTGTGCATTATCGTATAGCATTTTTTCAAAATGAGGAATTTTCCACAAAACATCGACAGAATAACGACAAAATCCACCACCAACTTGGTCATAGATTCCACCAAATGCCATTTTGTCCAAGGTAAGTAAAGTATGAGTGTAAACCTTTTCAATTTGATTTTTACTTGAATAGGCTAACAAAAATTCATAATTATTAGGAAGCGGAAATTTTGGAGCACGATTTGAACCACCTTCACGATGATCAAATGAATGTGTCCAACGCAATACCAATTCTTGAAGTTTTTCTTCGCTAAATGCATTTATTTCCTGCGGAGTGTCAATCAATTCGCTGCGTTGAATTCCTTCCTGCATTTTAGCCGCATAATCCAAAACTTCATCCAAACGCGTGGTAAACGTTTGATGTAAACTTCTCAATACTTGAATCCAATTTTCTTTTGGGAAATAAGTACCTCCATAAATTGGTTTCCCATCAGGTAAAGTAAAACAATTGAGTGGCCAACCTCCTTTTTGGGTCATTAGTTGAACGGCTGTCATGTACACTTGATCCACATCAGGACGTTCTTCACGATCTACTTTTATACAAACAAAATGTCTGTTCATCCAAGTTGCAACTTCTTCATCCTCAAAGGATTCATGTTCCATGACATGACACCAATGACAAGCCGAATACCCAATTGAAATAAGTACAAGTTTGTTTTCTTTTTTCGCTAATGCGAACGCTTCATCCGACCACGGCAACCAATTTACTGGATTGTGAGCATGTTGCAACAAATAAGGACTGGTTTCTCGAATTAAATCGTTGGTATATTTTTGCATGTGAATTAAAAATAAGAATGCGTGAAAAAGTACTCAAAATGAGTTAAATAGAATTAATTGAGGCAGGAAAAGCTTTTAGATAAAGAATTACTTATCAAGTACCTTCGGGATTCTGAAATAGTCAGAATCTTTTTTAGGTGCATTTTTTAAGGCTTGTGCAGCGGTGATAGAATCAACAGCGATGTCTTCTCTTAACACATTAATTTCTTCAGACATAAAAACAAGAGGCTCTACATTTGTTGTATCAAGTTCATTTAATTTATCCATGAAACTTATCATATTCTCTAAATCTTGCTGAATTGCAACTTTGTCTTCTCCTTCGAATTGCAAACGAGACAAATGTGCAATGTGATCTACGATTTCTGTACTAATTTTCATTTTTAATTTGAATTAAATGATTAAGTTGCAAAATTAGGTAATTTTTTATTTATTGACCTCATAACAAGCAGTAAAAATAAAATACCTTGAAAAAGTCAAATTATCGTTCTTTTTCATTGCCAAAAAGAACCAAAAGTCTAGTGCTTGAAAACGCATCTACCTTTCAACAAACGACGCTAAAAAATCAAAACTCGCTACGCTCAAACACTTGATTTTTTTACGCTTACTTATTGTGAAAGGTGCCAGATTTACGTTTTCTAGGCACATTTGGTCGGACAAAATTAAATTCATAAGAAAAAGCAAATTAGCAGTAAAAGTTGACCTATTCAAAATTTTTAAAGCAAAAATTAAATTTAAAGCGACAATTTTTGTAGCTTTGAAGGTAAAATAATCTGAATCCTATGTTTTTCAAACAAATATTACTTTCCTCGCTTGTAGTTCTGGTTTTTTCCTGTGGTTCTAATCCGAAAAACTCTTCTGAGAAATTTCAAAAATTGAAAATTACCAATCTAGAGGAAAAGGACATGTTTACCTTGGTAAAAGTGAAGGCATTCATGGATTCCCAAGATGAAAAAACTGCTGAATACAATAATCTTTTTCTTAAAGGATTGGATGCTTTCAAGAACAAAAAAGATTTGGATTCTGCCAATCACTATTTTAACGAATCTATTTTAGATTATCCTTCCAATGTTGCCTATTATGAATTAGGAAACGTACTTTTGGAAAGAAAGGAATACAAAAAAGCAATTTATGCTTATGAAATGGCTGAAAAATTGGGCTATGAACCTTTTTCAGAAGTATTGTACAACATTTCTTGTGCTCATTCTCTACTAAATGAAACCGAACTCTCGGCACAGTATTTAGAATTCGCTCTGCAAGCTGGATATTCAAACATAGAAAACATAAATAAAGATAGTGATTTGACAAATTTGCGAAAAGATAAATACCTTTTTGACACACATTTAAAACAAGGTTTAAAGGGAATGTCTGATGCCGAAAACCTATTTTGGTTGCAGTTTAAACGGAATTTTAGTAAAACAACTTTCCCATTAAAATTAGATGAACATTTAGATATTTTGTTATTGAATGACGAAACGCATATTTCTTATGACTTTGAAAAATACATTGCTGAAATGCGCGATGATAAATTTTCTAGAGAAGTTAGCAAAGGATTTTATTACTTGGCAGAAATCAAGGAAACTAAAAATTATGTTGCTCTCGTTTATGTTATCAAAGAAGAATTTTATGGCGATGATTCTCCTTTAATTTTCCGACTTGCAACCTTTACGAATGAGGGTAAATTAATTGACAAAAAGGAAATTGCGGGTCGTTCTGACTTTAGTAAACCTTTAAAAAGTGCCATCATAAAAAACGATATGTCAATTGAAATCACGTCTTTTGAAACTGTTTTCGAAAAAGATGTTGATGAAGAAGGGTATTACGACAACAAAATTGTTAAGAAAAATAAAATTGGTGAGGAAACATTCACCATTAACAAACAAGGGAAAATTGTTAAAAAGGAATTGGGTGATTTGAGTAAAAAATAAACAATTAATTCCCTTTCGCCTTTATCAAAGCCCTCAATTTTTTGTACTTTGTATAAGTTGCAAATGCAGAAATTCGACAAATAATGAAACCTTCCTTTCCGTCCAAAAATCCGATATTGATGAAATAATCTTTGATAAACTTTAAAATTGGACTAAAAATTAAGGTTAAAAAAGATGCCTTTTTTCCTTTTTCGAATTGCGCTTTGGCCAAAATTGTGGTGAAATATTCAACTTGCTTGTAATGATCTTGCAAAGAGTAATAGCTGTAATGCAAAATATCTCCTTTCAAGTGAGCCGTTTTTAAAGAAGAATCCAACAATTCATATTTGTCATGCGGATTGTCTCCTCCCCAAGCGCCCAAACGTGAATCCCAAAGACGTAATTTTGTATCTGGATACCAACCACAGTGATGAATCCATTTTCCGCAATAATTCGTCAAGCGATTCATAGAATATGCAGGATAAGTAAAATTTTCCTTCACTTCTAATATTGATTTTCTTAAATTCTCATCTAATGCTTCATCTGCATCCAAGGACAAAACATGAGGGAAGGTAGCTTGTGTGATCGCCCAATTTTTTTGTTCAATATGACCTTCAAAAGCATGTTGAACAAACTTTACTTGAAAAGCTTTAGAAATTTCTTCTGTTTTATCTTTTGAAAAAGAATCAACAACTACAATTTCGTCCACAATCCCTTGTAAAGATTCCAAACAACGTTTGATGTTCTTTTCCTCATTAAATGTTATTATTACAGCTGAAATTGGGGTCATTTATCGTTTAAAGGGATTATAAAACAAAAAAGCCACCAACAAATATGCAGGTGACTTTCAATTTTTTATTATTCGATTATTTATTCTTTAAAAAGAAGGCCTTTGCAGTCGCGTCATTAGGGTCAAGCGTTTGAACAATTGTGAAGTATTCTCTTGCTTTTACTAAATCTTTTTCAGGTGAATTGTAATAATAATTTCCTAAATATTGTGCAGACTCTAAAGACATATTTTTGTTATTTCCTTGAGCACGCTCTTCCACTTTGATGTTTTCTAATGTTTTTTCGTAATGAACCTTAGATAACCATTTCTCATTTTTTGGATCCAATTGCAAGTTACTTCTTCCTCTCCAGAAATATGCTGGTGCGTAAGTTGGAGATAATCTAGCCAATTTAGCAAATGAACTGTCAGCCATTACGTAATTTTTTGGTCCAAAATAATACGCTCTTCCCAATTCAAAACATTCAGTTGCAGTAATTGTACCATTTGAGTTTTTGTATTCATAATACTCAATTGTTTTGTTGTAATTTTTTGCTTTAGAATATAATTTACCAATTTGACCAGCTAAATCTTTTTTAGCTTCCTCGCTTAAATTACTCGCTTTTTCAAATTCTAAAATTGCTAATGAATCTTTTCCTGCATTCACAAAAAGTAATCCTCTGTTTTTATAATCTTGAAAGATAACTTTATCAGCTGGTGCTATTTTGAAAAAAGCATCACTTGCTGCAATTCCTTTAATAGCTGCTTCTTTATCTGTTGAACATTCAGCATAGGAATAAGTCAACATTCTTTCCATGTAAAAGTTATTGAAATCTTTTTTCAAAGCTTCAACCTCTGTAATCACATCACAAAATTGTTTTCCAGAAAATAATGCTGTAATGAAACGGTATCTTGCTTCCAAACTATTATTTAATTCCAAATATTTTTTCCAGTTTTCAACTGCCTTTTTTGCTTTGTTTAAGTTCAATAACATTTCCGCATTTTCTCTATATGCTGGTGCATAAGTTGGATCAATTGCAATTGCTTCCTCATATTTTTTGTTTGCTTCCGCAAAATTTTGAACACGTGCGTATAAAATTCCAACACGTACAATTCCACGTGCAGACTTTGGATTGATATCAATTACTTTGTTGTAACTCTTGATAGCAGCACTTGCATTATCAGAAGATTTTTCCAATAAAGCATCACCCATTAAAATATGCCCATCTTCATTATTTGCATCCAATTTGATAGCCAACTCCAATAAGGTAATTGCCTCGTCCAAACTTTTTTCAGATGATTTAATGTACACTTTCGCGATATTTCTGATAATGTCAGCATCTTTACTTTTTGTCAAAGTTAAAGCAGAAGTAAAACTTTCTTTCGCTCCCGTTTTATTTCCTTTCAACCATGCTTCTTTTCCGGCAGCAACAAGTGCTAAAGCAGTATTTTTATCTTTCTCGATAAATTTACTTGCCGCTTGATTGTAATAAACCAAGGCAGAATCAATTTCGTTTTGAGCAAAGAAATTTTCACCTAAATGATAGAAATAACATGGATTAGCAGGTTCAGCAGCGATCAATTTTCTAAATTCTGCATTTGCCTGTGTATAAAGCTCATTGTCAGTGCTTTTGATTGCATTTTGTAAATTTTGTCCGTAAGAAGCTGAGCTAACTAAAAGCGCCAATGCAACTAATTTATTCATTTTCATTTTTTCTGTTTTAATTTTAGTTAATAATGACCTAACAAATGTCTTGCCGAAAATTGATTTTTCACAAAGATATTAATATTTTTTTCCAAAAATAATTTATTCCTCTCTGAATTGAATAAGTCGCACTGGTGCATTTGCTGGAACAAGCGAGGATTTTTGAACAATGGTTTGCCCTAATTCACCAATCATAAACAAGACAAAACCTGTGTTTAATCCTGATTTTCTGCCCTTATTAATAATCCAAATATCACGCACCAAAGGATATTCTTTGGTATAAATGAATCCAGAATAAGGCTGAAAATAATTTGATTTAGCATCTTTTGCCAAGCCTACTACTTTAATTCCCGCTAAGAAATCCAAGACATCAAAATCATCTTGATCACTGATCCAATTGGTGCCAATTACACCCAAGGCATTTGGATTTTTTTTAACGTAATTGATTACTTCTTCATTCGAATTTACAGCGAAAATATTTTTGTTCGTGTTTTCTTCCTTACAGAATTCTTTCATGTAATTGTAATTGGCAGAATTATTCTTGTCGTAAACAATCTTTATTTCACTTTTAGAACTTTTCCAAGTCGCTTGTTTGCCCAAAATTACATTTCTCAATTCATCCACCGTCATCAAGGTGTCTTTATTTGCTGGATTTACGATTATTGCCACGGCATCAATTGCCACTTTGTCGCTTCTCACCTCCACTTTTTTGCTACGCAAGAATTTTTTTTCACTTTCAGTAAACTCACGTGAAATGACAATTGTTTTTGCCTCATTGTTATAAAAGGACTTGATAATATCTGTTTCTGCCATGTATTTTGGCACAATGTCAGCTTTCGGAAATTGGCTTTCGAAGGTATAAATACTTGTATCGAACAATCGTTTAAAAGATTCTTCGACCAATATTACCGCTTTTCCTCTTCCATGCGTATCAGTTTGGTAAGCAAGTGGATTTTCATTTCTGTTGCACGAAAAAACGAACAAAAGAGAACAAAAAATTAAGACAATTTTAAACTTAATCATGTGAATTATTTTTTTACTAGTTTGTACAGACGAAATAATCTGAAGCCAGCATAAGCAATAAGCACAACAATCATAATTGTTCTTTTGCTTCCATGTAATCGGTCTATGAATAAACCTCTTGTTAATAAAAAGTACAAGAGAATTAGGCATAAAACGATGCTAAAGGACGAAAGAATAAGATTTATTGGTTTCATTAATTACGCTAAAATAAAATATTTATTAGAAAAAAAATCCCCAAAAGTGAAACAATTGGGGATTTAAAAATGTATTGATAACTTAATTTAAAGTAAAGTTAATTGGTAATCGGCATCTAGCTCTTACCTTTTGACCATTGTTTTTTCCTGCCTTCCAGTTTGGCATTGCTCTCACCAAACGTTTTGCTTCCTTGTCTAAATCATCAGAAACACCACGTTCAACTTGAACACCTGAGATTGAACCATCTGGTTCAACTACGAAAGATACGTAAACTTTTCCTTGCTCACCTAATTCAATAGATGTTTGAGGATATTTCACATTACTTGCGATCCATTTTTGCATTGCTGCAGGACCACCTGGAAATTCAGCATCTTCTTCGATGAAATCAAGAATTGGTTCTTCTTTCTTTTCAACAACCTCTTCTTTTTTCTCACCATCACCCACTACAGGAGGAGTCCAAGACTCATCATCACCCTCTTGCGTTTTGGTGTCGGCTTTTGTATCGACCATCGCATCTTGAGGTGGAACTTCATCATCCACAGGAATATCCACAATCACTGGAGGAGTAAACTGAACTGTCTCTTCTGTTGGAGGAGGAGGAGTTTCTTCTGGTGGTGGTGGAACGTCCTCTTCAGGTTCAGCTGGAACAGTAAAGTTTTCCATCGAAATTTTTGGCTCTTCCACTACTTCTTCTGGCATGTTTTTGATAAAATTATAAATCCCAAAAGTCAAACCAATAGTAGCAACGATACTTGCCATAATAAGCACCATGCGTAAGTCGTAATCACGACGTAAAGCATAAGCTCCATACTCTTTGTTTCGGTTGGCAAAAACTATTTCGTTTCTTGTCCCCGACGTTACTTGTTGCCATCTACGAGCAGTGAAGTAATCATACAACAACACTCCTGCAACAAGAAAAACTACAACCAAAATCACTCCCATAACACTACAATTTAGATTTTAACAATTCCAGTTCACTAGCTAATATGTCAACTGGCGCGATTACTCCGACATTTGCAATTTTCAACTCATCAATCAAATCGATGAAGTTTTTACACGTTGCTTTGTCGTCTGTTTTTATTAGCGCTTTTAATGCCTTCGTATCCGTTTGAAATTCAATCAT
Organism: Crocinitomicaceae bacterium; assembly: GCA_044348665.1. Taxonomy (GTDB): domain Bacteria; phylum Bacteroidota; class Bacteroidia; order Flavobacteriales_D; family Crocinitomicaceae; genus M2408. The sequence goes on along the minus strand of JBIKSI010000050.1, from coordinate 7,466 downwards.
CTTTCTTTTGTAGGTAGAATCTTGAATTTGTTTTTTCTTAATTTGTTCATCCAAACCTTCCTTTTTCTGAAGGACATATTTGTTTAAATCAGCTAAGACCTTTCTTACACCATTTGGTCCAAAATCCGTCTCAATCAATTGAGTTGGTCCATCTGGTCCTGGACTGTTTGCTGCATAATATTGCCCTGTATAATAGAAAATTTTATCTTCCGTTACTAAAAAAGTAATACCGTTGTTTACTTTAGGGGCTTCTTCGATAATTTGATCTGGTTCAGGTTTTGCTGGATAAACTAAACTCATCACTTTAGGTTTACTAAACGTCGATGTTAATACAAAGAACGTCAATAAAAGAAAAGCCAAATCCACCATCGGTGTCATGTCGACACGTGTTGAACCTTTTTTGGGTCTCTTTTTTCCACCTTTGTCGTGGCCACCGCCACCTTCTGCTATTTCTGCCATCTTAACTTAATTTTAATTCGGAGCTTGCTCCAATGACGTTATGAAATTTAAGTTATTTAGTTTTAAATCTCTAAATACGTTAATTACATTTTGAGCGTGAACATAGAGTGCTTTACCATCAACTTTTAGGGTAAACTTTGGTTTAAAGTCGTTGATATCTGGCTCTTGTCCGTTCAATTTTGCATCTTCGTATTTGGTTTTTCCTGAGTTTAAAGCTGCAATGTTTCCGTAAAAAATCCAATCTTTTAACTGATTGTTTGTAGAATCGAGCGGAATTCCTTTCGTTTCATATTGTTTACGTTCTTCCCCAGACATGTTAATGTAACCAGGTAATTCTTGCATGGTGCAACCAAAACTCTGCATAAAACTAAATGCTTCAACTTGTTTTTCAGATAAAGCAATTTTGTACTTCGCGCTCATGCTTTGCAACATTTCTTTTCTTGCTTCTGCATCAGATAAATTCATAAAAACTCGTCCGCCTTTATCAATAGTAACCAACAATACGTTATCTGGGATAATGATATCACTGATACTTGAAGGAGTTTCTACTGTTACAGGTTCGTCTGTACGAAAATTAGCAGCCAACATAAAGAAAGTTACAAGCAAGAATGCCAAGTCAACCATCGGTGTCATATCGATTGATGGCGAATGCTTTGGTATTTTAATTTTAGGCATCTTAATTTGTTTTTATTTATGGCTACAAACTATTTGTTTTTCGCGTTGAAATCTTGTACGATTGAGAAACTTGCTTCATCCATACTATAAGTCATAGTATCAATTTTAGTAGAGAAGAAGTTGTAGAAAATAATCGCTAAAGTAGAAGCCAAGATACCAAACGCCGTGTTGATAAGTGCCTCAGAGATACCAGTTGCAAGTGCAGAAGTATCAGGAGTACCGTGAGACATCGCAGCGAAGGCACGAATCATCCCTAATACTGTACCAATCAAACCGATTAAGGTTGCAACAGATGCAGAAGTAGATAATACACCTAAGTTTTTAGATAACATTGGTAACTCTAAAGAAGTAGCTTCTTCTAATTCTTTTTTCAAAGTTTCCACTTTTTGTTCTTTATCTAAAGAAGAATCACCTGCAATGTGCTCATATTTCACTAAACCAGCACGAACAACGTTTGCTAAAGAACCTTTTTGTTTGTCACAAGCTTCAATTGCTTCTGATACTTGGTTGTTTTCCAACAATGTGCGGATGTTTGCTACAAATTTGTCAATACTTCCTTTTCCTTTTGCTTTCGCTAAAGTGATAAATCTTTCAATTGAGAAAATAAATACAATTAAGTTCATTGCAACCAAAACTGGTACAATCATACCTCCTTTGTAAATGATTCCCATAAAGTTACCTTCTAAAGGCTCACCTGTTGGGTCATTGTCAACGAAATTTCCTGGATCACCGAAAACGTATTTGTAAATAACAATTCCGATACCTAATGCAATAGCGATAGCTAATGTAGCAACTAAAGAGGTAAAGCCACCTGATGTTTTTGAATTTTTACTCATTACTTTAAATTTTTATTGTTTTACAATTTTTCCACAAACATACATCAAAATTTTTAAAACGGACAAACTAAAGACTCAGATTTTTTAAAAAACGCACAAAAATTGTTTAATCTGTACGTTTTGTTTATTTTGTTGTTCCTTTCTTTTAGTCATTTTTGGCACAAATTTTTGCAGGATGTGAAATTATTGATTTTTCGACCTTTAAATAGGTGCTTCGTTTTGTCTTTATACAGCTTGTGTTTATAAAAGTTCATTTTGGATGTTAAGATTTTAGGATTTTAGACATTAGACTTAAGACACTAGACAGAAGACAGAAGACAGGAGACAATAGACTTTAGAAATAAGATGTTAGACTTTGAACTTAATTTAATTTTTAGGAAGCAAATCTATCAAACTTTATTTCCATAGGGCAATAAGGGATAACGGTGGTAAATTTAACACAAAGTAACATAAGGCTTATCGCAAAGGATGCAAAGTGTTTGACTTAGATGTTAATCCTTCCTTTTTCTTTCACCACTAAGAGAAGTAAGAAAAGTAAGAAGGAGATTCTTTCTGTCTCAGTGGTAAAAAAAGAAAAAATGGTTCTTTAATTGGATGTTAGTTGGAAAAACGAGGAAAATATAGAATTTTTTGTTCTTGGACTTAAATTTCCTTGGAGAAAGTGGGAGTAAATTTAACGCAAAGTAACATAAGGCTTGTCGCAAAAGAACCCACAGTGTTTGAGTTAGAAGTCAATCCTTCCTTTTTCTTTCACCACTAAGAGAAGTAAGAAAAGTAAGAAGGAGATTCTTTCTGTCTCAGTGGTAAAATAGAAAAAGTTAATTCTCAATTACAGTTTTCAAATCTTTGCAACTAAAAATAGATTCGGGAAAAATTATTGTTTCCTGATAAGGAATGTTGTTTCCATACCTTTCCTTTAATTTTTCTTTAACTATTCGGTCATTTAGGTTCAGGTCTTCTAAGTGCTGCAATTGGCCAATTTCAATGTTTAAGGCACGTTTGTAGATTTTCCAGATCAACTCTGAGCAATACATCTTGTTGTCACTCCACTCAAAAGTTAAATCGTAATTTTTATCAAGAAATGAAAATCCAATTTTTTTCATTTCCTTAATTTTTTCAACAGTAAGTAAAGAATCAGCAAAAACATGTCGTTTAACTAAAAAATGTTGCTCTTTTCCGCGTGAAATCCATTCCTTTAGTTCACAAACAGAAACTGGTTGAACTGCTTCAAGCACATAAAAATTTGAATCTTGTTTGAAAATAATTCCACAGTGAGAATAAATGGAATTTGTTGCCTTTTCAACCGCAAGACTTTGACTAGAAAAAGATTTTTGAAAAATTAAATCACAATCTTTTATTAAGTTAAAATCAATTAAATTATCTTTCTTTATAAGGAAATTTTTTGCTCCACTCAGCGGTTTTCCTGTCCCGTAAACGAAAACAACTAGGAAGGAAATTGGAATAATAATGAATGCTAATTTTTTCATGTCATCTGGTTTTGTAGGGGCTAAAAACTCTATTTTCCACTAAAGATACAAAAAATATTCCATTCAAGGCTTAAAATAAAAAAACAGCAAAACTCTACGAAAGAATTTTGCTGTTTGTGAATGAATTTAGATTTTATTAAATCTTTATTTTTTCACTGGACAAGTTGAAATTCCAAAAATTGCGTAAAGCGGACAAAATCTAATCACGCTCGTTAGTGTGAAAACTCCTGCCAATACAAGCATGATGATGCCCAATGTTCCTTCTACGACTTTCATAAAGAAAAGTGTTACCATAATTGCTGAAATAAGTAATCTTACGATGCTATCAGCTGTTGCCATGTTTTTTTTCATCTTGTTTATTTTTTAATTGTTAAAATACTTTACGAGTAATACAATTGAAGTAACGATCGTAATACACGTGATACACATGAGCATAAATTTGTATATTGTTTTCATTCCTTTCATTTGTAAAACAAAAGTACTTCGAGAAAAAAAGCTGTGCAGTAACTAAAGTCACAACGATAACAATTCAATGCTATCGTGATGTTGTTTGAGTAGATTTTGTTTTTCAAGTTTTTTTACCAAGCGACTAATTACTTCGCGAGCTGTTCCGAGATCATTTGCGATTTCTTTGTGTGAAATTTTAATCGGATTTTTTCGTGTAACATTCACCTTTTCCGTTAAATAGTCGATTAATCTCTTATCTAATTTATAATACAACATTTGGTGAATCGTTTCCACTAATTCGCCGTAACGATGATCATATTGCTGGTAAAAAAGGATATTGATTTTCGGAAATTCAATCACCCATTTTGCAATTTTTTCAGCAGGAATCAATAAAACAGTACTTTCTTCTTCTGTGATTGCGAAAATTTTACTGATGTCGTTGTTGATGCACGAAGAAAAAGACATGATGCAACTTTGTTCCGCTTTGATATAATACAAAAGCAATTCTTTTTCTTCAAAATGTGTAAAAACTTTGATAAGGCCTTCCAAGACAATCGGAATAAATTTGATGTATTGCCCTTCACGCACTAATTCCGTTTGCGCAGGAATTTGTTTGATTTGAGAATGTTCAAGAATTTCAGCAAGTAAATCGGGTCCTAGAACTTTAAACTTAGATTCAAAAAAAGTGTGATCTAGCATAATTAATGAGAAAAATTGATGTTCAAAGATAGGAATTTTTCAGTTTAATGTTTTCAATTTTCTTCAATAAACTTAGCGTAATCATTGATGTACCCGCGAAACATTTCAGCGCGAGTTGCCAAGAGAAAAACTTCACTATTATTTATCGCCAATATTTGTGGAGCCTTTCCGTTGCAAAACTTCCCAGGTGACTTTAAAGCATTATTCATGATTTCAAAATTTTCTTGTGCAATTTTCTCATTTGGAAACTCAAAAACTTGAAGGTGAAAATCAGGAAAAAAGTCCTCGGTATTTTTTTCAGGTTTAGAGCTTCTAGCAAAATAAGACCTGATTCCGCTACCTTTCATTGAAATGATTGTGTTTTCCTTACAGTTTAGAAAACCAGCACCATTGTTGTGTTCTAATTCTTCTATTTTGAAATCATTTTTTTCTAATTCAGTTTTTAATTTAGTAAAAAGTTCAAGATTATCTTTTTCATTTTTGCAAAGAATCGAAATGGATTTCGTTTCAGAATTAGGCAACTCTTCAAAACCAAGATTTTCGGTTTTTTGAGAAATCTGTCGTTTTTCTTTGTTCTTGTTGGTGCAAGAAAAAAATAATAAACTAAATAATAATGTAAAAAGTAATTTCGATTTGTATTTTTTCATAGTGATCATTTTTCAATTTTATATATTACTCCTTCACTTCCATCAAAGTCAAAATCTTTTAAATAGCGCATCCCAACTTTTTCTAAAACACGAAACGATGCCAGATTTGCTTTCATTGCACGACCAACAATTTGCTTTAAATTTAAGTCGTTAAAACCATAATTTAGGCAAGCTTGTGCTGCTTCACTAGCAAAACCTTTGTTCCAGTGTTTTTGAAAAAATCTAAATCCTAAGTCTACCTCATCTTTTTCAGGTGAATATTTCAAACCGCACCACCCCACAAATTCCTCATTTGATTTATCAATTACGGCCCATCTCCCAAACTTGAATTTGTGGTAATGATCGTAATTTTCTAAGAATTTTTTAGCTTCTTCAATACTTTGAAAAGCTACATCACCTGTATATTTAATTACTTCCTGGTCGAGATTTAATTCATAAAAATGTGACGCGTCGAGTGTTGAAAATTCTCTTAAATAAAGGCGAGAAGTTTGAAGGATTATCATATTAAAGTTCCAATCTCATCATCACATCCGTTTGTAAATCTTCCCCCAATTTAAAAATATGCTTATCGAAGGCAACAAAACCATTTTTTTGGTAAAATTGAATTGCACGAGAATTTTCTTCCCAAACGCCCAACCACATATAAGCAAGCTTTTTGGTTTTTGCTCTTTCGAGTGCTTTTTCAAATAAAACCTGACCAACTTTTTTTCCATGAAATTTTTTGAGCACATAAATTCTTTCAATTTCAAGGGCATTTTCGTCTTTTATTTCTGTTTGAGCCTCTCCAAAATTGATTTTCAAATATGCAATGATTTCATGATTAAGTGAGGCAAAATAAAATTCTGAATCTTCATTTTCAAGCTGATTCATTAATTTTTCTTCTGAAAATTCTTCGTTCAAATACCTTTGCATGTTGACTTCAGAATTTGAGCTTACAAATGTTTCGTAAAACGTTTCACGCCCAATTTTTTGAAGGGATTTTAGTTCTTTGAGTTTAACTTTTTCGATTTGAATTCGAATCATTTCTTATTAATTTGACTACAGTAAAAGTCAAAAGTATCAAAAACATCGCAGAAATTGGCCATTTTTGAAGAATAAATTCTAATAATTTTGCCTGTGAATAATCTGGTTTATCAAACCCATAAATAATGACGAGCTTTGGGTTTATCATTTCTTTTCTCCTTCAAATATTTCCGAAGTGTAATTTCACATCCCATGTTATAAAACACCCAGATGTTATTCTCAAATGGGGCAAAAATAGGTACTGAATCTTTTCTAAAATTGCCAACAACTTGAATGAAGGTTTCAAAACGACAATTTTTATCAAAAACAATATGAATTCCATCAATTGTATCGTGAAATTTAATTAAATAACGTGATAATCCTCGAATTGAATCTAGTTTTGATTTTAAGTCATTTGTATCCAGATTAATTTTTAGGTACTTTCTTTTTCCAGCAGGTGAAGACAAAAAAGTCGTATCAAAAACAACCGATTCTCCCTCGTGTTTGATATACTTGGCCACAAAAACTACAGGTGTTAATCGTTGGGGATTTGCCTCCGGAAAGTAAAAAATACAAAGTAATATCGGAAAAGCCATTAATATTATGGATCCAGGAAAATAAAATGGTCTCTTAAACTTCATATTCAGCTTATTCTCAACTAATTCAAAGTTCTTAAAAATAGAAATACAAAAGCAATGTTATTTTTAAACTAATGAAATCATTTAGTAAAGTGTAGTTCTTCTAACATTATCCATTCAAGTCAAGGAGAATTTAAACTTGGCATTTAGGTTTTAAGATTGATTCCTTTAAAACAAAAATCCCAAACATCAGAGACATTTGGGATAATCCTCCTATAAGAGGTGGAAGCCAACTTATAAGTTTTTTTGGAATCGAATTCCAATTGGTACCCAGGGCGGGTCCCGATAATTATCGGGACGAACCCGCGTTATCACAAAAATCTTTGTACTAATTTGAGTTGCATTTCCTCATATTTTTGAAGATTCTGAATGTATGTTTTACTTTTCATTCTTTTAATATGTTGTTCAATTTTTCTTGCTTGTGTATATTCCAATTCATTTATACTTAAAAAAAGAAACCAATCGTTTGTATAACTTGTAAAAGAATTTTTAAATGTTTTGTTTTTATGTGAATTCAACCTCTCTTCAAGGTCTAAACATGAACCAATGTAATATTTGTTTAAATTCTCTGAAAAT
>JBIKSI010000078.1:0-16256 GCA_044348665.1 Crocinitomicaceae bacterium | reverse complement strand
CCATCCACCTGGGAAATCTTGACGGATTGCTCCATCGCCTTTGCCCTTATCTCCAGCCATTCCGATTTCGGTTCCGTAATACAATTGTGGAATTCCACGAACGGTTCCAATCAAAGTCATTGCAAGTCTGTAATCAGCAACATTTTTGTAAATCTCGTTGAAGCGTTGCGTATCGTGATTTTCAACAAAAAGTAATAAATTGTTGACATCGGGGTACAAGAAATCATTGACGAAGTTGTCATATACTTTAATCATTCCATCGTTCCAACTTGGGTTTTTCTCATGAAATACATTCCCGAAAACATCATGTAAGGTAAAATCCATTACACTCGGTAAGTGCGTATTATAAGACTGAATTGCAGAAATTTTACTGTCTTTTTGCCAATATGAAATTTGCGCTTGATCGTGCAACCAAACTTCTCCTACAATGTTGAAATTTGGATATTCATCCGTAATAGCTTTTGTCCATTTTGCAATTCCTTCTTTGTCGTTGTAGGAATACGTGTCAACTCTAAAACCATCTAAATCAGCATATTCAATCCACCAAAGTGCGTTTTGAGTCAAATAATTTAACACTAAGGGATTTGATTGATTTAAATCTGGCATTGATTTTACAAACCAGCCATCCATGCAGTTTTTGTAATCAATTTGAGCAAAATTTGGATCCATTTGAGTAGACATTCTGTAATTTGTTTGAGAATATCCAGGAAATTGATGAATCCACGTGTATGTAGGCAAATCATTCATCATCCAATGCTTTGCTCCCCAGTGATTTGTCACGTAATCCATGATTAATTTCATGTCTTTTTTATGCATTTCAGCTGCTAAGCGTTTGTAATCCTCGTTTGTTCCGTATCTTGGGTCAATTTTATAGACGTCGCTTTGTCCATAAGTATGATAGGAATACGTCGAGTCGTTGTCTTCCAACATGGGTGTTGCCCAAAGAGCCGTGGCACCTAAATCTTTGATGTAATCTAAGTTGTTAATAATTCCTTGAATATCACCTCCGTGACGACCTCCGTCGAAATTGCGATTAACTTTTTCAATGGTTGAAGGATGTGAATCATTACTCGGGTCGCCATTTGCAAATCGATCTGGCATTATGAGGTACATCACATCTGCAGAGGTAAAACTTGGGCGAATTGCAGAATTTTCTTTTCGTTGTTTCAATTCATATTTGTGAGAAAAAACGAGTTTATTTTTATCATTTTTGAAATCAAAATTATAAATGCCATCACTTACACCTTTTGTTTCGATTGTCAAAAAAATGTAATTCGGATTTTCTGTTTTTATAGTCTTAAGGATTGTAAAATCTTTGGTTTCAACTTTTAACTTAGAAATATCTTTACCGTGAAACATGATTTCCAATTCGTGATGATTCATATCTTCCCACCAAAACGGAGGCTCAACATGCGTTAATGAATTTTCTAATTTCTGTGCCTTCACTTGAAAAAAAGCACTGATACATAAAAAAAAGACAATTTTATTCATTTTTATCGTTTTAAGTTATTCAAAATCAATTGTTTTTTGGCATGATCCATCGGAAAAATACAAAATCTTTACTATATTTTTTGAGTTGGTATCAATTTCTTGACCTAATAAATTAGACGTTTTTATCAAGGTCTTGTTCTCGTTAATTAAGCTATTTTCTTCTATACTTGTGACACATGGCCAGGAAGCATTTTCAAAAACCAATTGATTGCTTGCTGTCAGTTCTCTATTAGTAATGTATTCGGATAAAGATTGTGAAATATGATAGCCCCAAGTTTGATTGATTGAATTTAAAAAATCATCGTTTGTAAAACCGTAATCCAAACCTTTATAGGTATCTGAGAGTGCAGCATCAGTAATTAAAGTCTGAATTTCGTTCAACCTTGGAAGTAAATTTGTACTATTAAAATTTTCTTGCAAAATCTGTTCCATATAATCGGAAAAAATTCGTTTGTAATATGGAACTTCCATCATTCGATTAAAAAGTGGACGATTTTCATTTCCGCTCCATGTATAAACATTTCTTGAACTCCAATCGATGTCGAGCCAATCTACCCCAAAGGTATTGTCCAAATCATAAGATATATATACAAATTTCCCATCCGAAGGACGCTGATACAAGTAGAAATTGTTTTTATTAAAAATGTAACCGTCCCATTGACCGATTAAAATTTCAAAAGCTGCATTTTTTAAGTAGGAATAAACGTCGAAAAGTTCTTCGATTTGACATGGGAAATTTGCATTACTTGAATTATCCACCGTATTAATTAGATTAATTAAAGCACTGTAATCATTGGCTGTTTCATTCGTTTTTAACTCGTAAACAAATTGATAGTTCGATTGATTTGGACCCCAATAGGTGAAATCTGCGCCCCAATTACATTTATACAAATTTCCAGTGTCGTTGGCAGGAAATCGCTTTTGAATAAATTCTTCATCAATGTGTTCAACGTTTAGGTATAAACCTTTGTATTCATCGTTGATAAACAACTTAACATAGCTTGTTCGTGCTGCAATAAGATCACTATTTGTAAGAATTTCATGACTAATTTTTGCTCGCATGATAGATACATCGTTGTGTTCCCCGTTCAAATTCATTTTCTCTAAACCTTTGTATTTCAGCCCTTGAGTGAAAGTGTTAAACGAAACTTTAAATGATTTCTTTGCTGAACTTCGAGAAGTATTTCCGCGTAAACGAAAACCAACATTTAATACCGTATCATTATCATTGGAACTTTGATAAATGAATGTTGCAGGAAATTCTTCGTTTGAATACTCATTTTCTTCCGCTAAGATAAAGTTCAAATCGGCTGTGTCTAGGAAAATTTTTACAGTTGCTACTTCGTTTTGTAAAAACGCAGCATTATTTGCAGGATTAAGCTGAGAAATTAAGCTTCCGCAGAAAAAAACACAAATAATTGTATGAAAGACAAATTTTATCACGCTACGTTTTGAAAGATAACAATTTCAAAAGTAGGATAAAATATTTGAAGTACAAAGAAAAAGTGTAAAATTTACACTAAGTGAAGTTTTTATTTATCTTTTACTGGAATAAAAAATGATCGCGGATTTGATTTAAAGTGCTGCCAAACGGAGCTAAACAAGAATTTTAGTTCTTGAAAAGGAATGTTTCTGGATCTGAAAGCCAATCCAAGTGACAAGAGAAAAGAAACGATAAAATTGATGAATCCAATGACTCCAATTCCTAAAATCGCCCAAAAAAGTAACCATGCTGAAATTTCAAAATCATTACCAAATAATCCGATTGCTAAGTTACCACTTGCGAAGGTGATATGACGAATATCTAAATTTAACCCCAAAAATGCGCCAATGGAAACGGTTGTCCCCATAAAAATAGAAAACCAAAAATTAGATGCAACTCCAGGCCATTTTTCTTGAAACCAGTTGGCAATTTCTTTCGACTTTCGTTTTCCAAAACTTAATTTTAACCAAGGATGTTCTTGGATTCTATAATACATATTGTTGTATTTATTTCGATTAGATATTGCACCAGAAATGACTCCTGAAAGGAACAAAAACACTCCTGCAATTGCTGCATGAAAAATCAGAAGTGAATGTATTGGGCTGATATCAAGGAGAATATCATTGGCTTTTGCCTCCGCTAAGTTGTTTCCCGAAACGAAGTAAAAAAAGAACATGATTAGCAAAGAAACAGGAAAAGCGAGTAAGACATTTCCGACAAAAGCAATAAATTGAGAACGGAACAAGCGAGCAAATAATATCGCAAATTCTCGGTGTTTAAATTTCGGATTGAGATTTGAATGATATCCATTTTCAATGGTTTTAACTAATGCAGCAGCAGTCATTGCAGGTTGCTTGGTTGCCAAGGTAAATCCCATTAAATAAATGGTAATAAATCCGAGTGCATAATTCATGCTGTATAAAAATGCGTGACCGAAATCACTCACTTCAACTTTACCGAGTAATAATTTAAAAACACAAAGAAAACCAACAATAATTCCACCACCACTAGCTGTTTTAAACATTTTCCAATATTCACTTCGATTCGTAGTGATGTAGTGTTCGCCCGTTTTTGCTGTATGTTGAGTTATTTCATAGGAAATCAATTGTGTGCTGTCATCAACGAGTTTTCGGATATTATTTTTTAAACAATTGTATTTAATTAATTTTAAACTAAGGTCAATGGTTTTTTCTTTCTTTTCATGTTCATTTTCAAGGCATAAATATTCAGAAATCATGTCAAAACGCTTCAATTGTTGTCTGATTTTTAACAAAGATTGATTTGCACTCAAACTGATGCCAAAAACAGAAGAATTTTCGAAGGCTTTGTTGATGTAGTTTTCACATTCATTGATCGCCTTTTGCAAAGCAATGAAAATAGAATTTGACTTGTGTAAATAAGCTTGTGGACCAAGAATCAAGGATTTTTCAATATTTTCAAGCGCATCCTCTAATTTTTCAAAAGGATTTTCTTGGTCTAAAAACTCAGGCAACATTTTTAATACTTCTGCATCCAAAGCTGCACCGCTCATTCGCTGTGCCAAAAGAGACATGCTACTTAGGAGTTCTCGCATGGGTGACTTTTTGTCACGCTTTTCATAAATATCCGAAAAACCAAGCATTTCGGTTAAGGCATCTAATTCTGACAGAGGAATTTTCGATATCCAAGAAAAGTCACTTTCGTGAAAAAACAGTTGGTTTAATAGGTATTCTAAAGAATTTTTCTCCGCTTGATTCGGAATAAATTTTGCGACAATGCGTTTTACAATTTCTTTTCGAAAACCAGCGTTACGTACAATCCCAGATTCCGTCAAGATTGATTGAAAACGACGGTTATTGAGGTTGTCTTGCAGGTAAAACTTAAATTTTTGTAAATCTGAAGGGTTTTCGTGCAAATAACGAAGAAATTCTGAAATACTTAGTTCTTGCAAGTTTTTCAGTTTTTTTGGTCTCAGCACCAAAATTATTTTTGTCAAAAGCGAAATGTCTTCGAATAAATACGCTTTTTTAAAGAGGGATTCGAAGGCTTCAAATTGACTTTGCGGCTTAACTTTTTTACGAAATATTTGATTTAGTTGCATTGTCAACAAAAATACATACTTATTGTGGACTTGGCTATTTTATTGCAAATTATTAACAATTTAAAGAGAAATTGACCTTTGATCATCAGTTTGAGGAGTAGAATGTTTTAAATAAATGAAATTTAGTTATAGTTTTACGACATATTCATGGAAAGTAGTACAAATAGAAAAAATCAGCATAAAAGAATCGTTGGTCTGGATATTTTGAGGTCAATGGCGATTCTTTTCGTGTTGTACAATCACAGTTTAATAATTTTGAGAGGAAATGGTTTTCTATTTTTAAAACCTATATCTTTTGATGGTGTGAACTTATTTTTTGTTCTCAGCGGATTTTTAATTGGAAAAATCATTTATGACGCCTTCAACGAAAATTTTTCATTTAATTCACTAATAAATTTTTGGTTATTTAGAGCGTTTAAAATAATTCCATCTTATTTAATCATTCTTTTTATTCTGCTGATTCTTTCAAAATTAACGCAGCTTTCCACTGAATCGTTTTCGATGAAATATTTCATTTTCAGCCAAAATCTAAGTTCTTTTCATCCAGATTTTTTTAAAGAAGCCTGGAGCTTAAGTGTGGAAGAATGGTTTTATTTCGCTTTTCCTTCGTTTTTTTATCTCTTATATCTTGTTACAAAGAAACTAAAAGTGAGTGCTCTAATTTGTGTATTTTTTTTTATCTTATTTTCCTTAGCTGCAAGAATTTTTTATTTTGAGAATAATGAATTAATGCATTCATTTTCTGAGTTTTATCGAAAAGTTGTAATTTTCAGATTCGATAGTATCATGTTTGGGGTATTATTTTTTCTCATTTCACTTTATTTTGAAAAGCAATGGATGAAATTTAAAAACTATTTTTTTCTGTTGGGACTTAGCTTGCTGCTGATTCTTGAGTTTCGATCCCAATTTTCTATTCAAATATATTTCCCTTTTTTATTTTTAATTGAGTCATGCGCAATTGCTTTTACTTTGCCCTTTTTTAGTCAAATAAAAACTTTAAATCAAGCATTTTTAAATCAAGTATTTTCTTTCATCAGCAAACTTTCTTATTCACTTTATTTGGTGAATTTGAGCCTTGTTCAATTATTTATTTTTCCATTTTCAAAGAAAGTCCTTTCTTCAATTCTGGATTTTTCTAATTCACCGATTTTGGCTTTTACTTTATATTTTCTATTAGTTATATTAAGTGCTTTATCGTTATACTTTTTTATTGAAAAGCCTTTTCTAAAAATGAGGAATAACATACTTGCGTATAAAGCTGGGCACTTAAATTAATTTGATTTTCGAACTACATTTTTGAAAAATTTTCTAGTTTTACTTCGAATGTTTATCTTTGTTAACAATTTTATTTTTAGGCAAAGGACAAAGATTGTAATGTAAGTGAAAGTTATGGGTGAGATTCAAATAGATTTAGAAAAAGAACGTATAGAAATTTTAAATGCATTCAAAGGATTGTTGCGAACAACCAAGGATCGAACGCGCGAAAATACAAAATTAATCCGAAAAGCCTTTGATGTGGCAGTTGAAGCACATAAAGACATGCGTCGAAAATCTGGTGAACCTTATATTTATCATCCAATTGCCGTAGCCCGAATTTGTTCTGAAGAAATTGGACTTGGAACAACTTCCGTGGTGTGTGCTTTACTTCATGATACTGTTGAAGACACACATATTACTTTGCAAGATGTTGAGGATTTATTTGGAAAAAAATGTCGAAGAATCATTGATGGATTAACGAAGATTCCAGAGGTTTTCGATGAAAATGATTCCATTCAAGCGGAAAACTTCAGAAAAATGATTTTAACCATTTCGGATGATATTCGAGTGGTTTTAATTAAACTGGCAGACAGACTTCATAACATGCGGACTTTGGGAAGCATGGCACCTGAAAAACGTTTGAAAATTGCTTCTGAAACAAAATTTTTATACGCGCCTTTAGCTCATCGACTTGGATTGTATTCTATTAAAAGTGAATTAGAAGATTTGGCTTTTAAACACACAGAACCAGAAGTTTACCAGCAGATTGAGACTAATCTAAAATCTACGCAAGACGTTCGAAACCGCTTTATTCGCCGATTTGTAAATCCAATTCGGGAAGCCTTATTGCATGAAGGTTATGTTTTTGATATCAAAGCACGCACAAAATCAGTTTCATCGATTTGGAGAAAAATGCAAACCAAGGGAGTTCCTTTTGAAGAGGTGTACGATTTGTTTGCAATTCGAATTATTGTTGACACACCATCAGAACTTGAAAAACCAGATTGTTGGAGAATTTACTCGATAGTTACCGATTTTTACCAACCAAGTCCTGACCGATTGAGAGACTGGATTTCCACGCCAAGGGCGAATGGCTATGAATCTTTGCATACAACAGTGATGTCTCCGCAAGGAAAATGGGTGGAAGTCCAAATTCGTTCAAAACGTATGGACGAAATTGCTGAAAAAGGATTAGCAGCGCATTATAAATACAAAGAAGATAAAGGAGAAGATTCAAAATTTGATCGATGGTTAGCAGAAATTCGTGATTTAATGGAGAATCCTGATTTCAGCGCTATGGATTTTGTTAATGAGTTCAAAATGAATTTGTTTGCAGATGAAATTTATGTATTTACGCCAAAGGGAGAATTACGAGTTTTACCGCATGAAGCCACGATTTTAGATTTTGCTTACGACATTCACACCGAAATTGGAAATAAATGTATTGGCGCAAAAGTCAACAATAAATTAATGCCATTAAGTTACGAACTTCAAAATGGAGATCAAGTTGAAATTATTACGTCGCCAAAACAAAAACCAGTTGACGAATGGCTGAAATTTGTTACTTCAGCAAGGGCAAAGCAAAAAATAAAAAATTCTTTGCTTGAAGAGCGAAAAGTGATCGCCTTCGATGGAAAAGAGACTTTGGAAAGAAAACTTAAGCAATACAACATTCGATTTACCAGTGAAAATATTTCTGTTTTAGAACATTTTTTTGGTGTTGCTGGTCCGCAAGAACTTTATTTTAGAGTTGCGAAAGGGAAGATTGATTTGGGGAAAATTCGTGAAATTGAAAACAACAACGGAATTTTAAGTCTAGAGAAAAAGGGTAACTCAGGACCAAAAGACAAGCACGAATTAGATGTTTACCCAAAAATCAACAAAAAGGAAGATGTAATCATCATTGGAGAAGATTTCAAAAACATCCAATATAAATTAGCAAAATGCTGTAATCCTATTCCTGGGGATGATGTTTTTGGTTTTATTACCATTAATGAAGGTATAAAAATCCATCGAAATAATTGTGCTAACGCCGAACATTTAATGTCCAAAATGGCTTATCGTTTGGTAAAAGCGAAATGGAAAATCAAGGAATTGCAAGCCCATTTAGCATCCATTCGATTGGTTGGGATAGATAATATCGGAATTGTGAATCAGATTACAGAAATTATTTCCAATCAGCACAATGTGAATATGAAAGCAATTTCATTTGAAGCAAATGACGGAATTTTTGAAGGAAAAATAAAGGTTTTGGTTTATGACAAGGATCATTTGGAGCAATTAACAAATCAGTTTGAATTGATTGAAGGAGTTAAACGTGTTGAGCGTTGGGATTCCCAAGATGAGGAATAAGAAAGTGATTTTGTTATTTTTTTGTCAAAAATTAATTTAATTAAAATAAAAATAGTAATCTTGTATAAATTAATGTTAAAGATATGAAAGCAATCCTATTTATTTTAGTGACATTTGGAATGTCCATGTTTAGTTTTTCTCAAGAGAAAGTTGCTAAAAAGAAAAAAACAAAACCACCAGTAACTTTCAAAGCAATGGAAATTGAAAGAAATGGAATTACTTATGGTGCTGATGAAACTTTTACTTTTGAGTTCAAAAACACAAGTAAATCTCCAGTTTTAGTAACAAATGTTGCTACTTCTTGTGGATGTACAACAGCAAAAAAACCTGAGGAACCAGTTGCTCCAGGGAAAACAGGAGTTATTTCTGTAAAATACGATACAAAAAGAGTTGGAAATTTCACAAAAGAAATAACAATAACAACAAATGCACAACCAGAACCTTATAAATTGACTATTAAAGGAAGTGTAAACCCTGAAGGGAAATCGAATTAATTTCTCGAAATATATTTTTAATGGGCCTCTCAATTTGGGAGGCTTTTTTGTTTTATTCAACTATTGGAAATAATAGTTCAATCATCATTTATCACAAAATGGCAGTTTATTTTGACCTTTCGTATAAAAATTAAGCTACAATTTAATTATTATTTCTAATTTAGTTGAAATTTTCAATCGAATGAGTGATACAGTTTTAGAAATCAATAATTTAAGAAAAGTATACAAAGATGTTGTTGCTTTGGAAGGCTTAAGTTTTGAAGTAAAGAGAGGACAAGTATTTGGTTTACTTGGACCAAATGGAAGTGGAAAAACAACAACATTAGGAATTTTGTTGGGTGTTTTGAGAGCGAATAGCGGAACATTTTCATGGTTCAACAATGGTTCGAAAGATGAAAACCGAAAAAATATTGGAGCTTTGCTCGAAACCCCAAATTTTTATCCTTATTTGAGTGCATTTGACAATTTAGTGGTTGTTGCTAAAATTAAAGGCATGGAAAATTATGATTCCCGAATCGATGAGGTGTTGCAACGTGTGAATTTATTTGAACGAAAAAATTCAAAATTTAAAACCTTTTCTTTGGGAATGAAACAACGTTTGGCTATTGCTTCTGCGATGTTAAATGACCCAGAGGTTTTAGTTTTGGACGAGCCAACAAATGGTTTAGACCCAGAAGGAATTGCTGAAATCAGAGATTTGATCAAAGAAATTGCCTTGAGTGGAAAAACAATTGTGATTGCTTCACATATTTTGGATGAAATTGAAAAAGTATGTACACATGTGGCAATTATGCGTAAAGGTAAGTTGCTGCAAATGGGTGAATTAGCCGAAGTGATGACACAAGAACGCTTGTTGTTGTTGAAATCTGCTAATTTGGAAGAATTAAAAAATGCTGTAGAAAGAATTTCTTCTACAAAATTTTTGAAAATCAAAGAGGATGAAGTGATGGTCAGCATTGCAGATGATTTTGATCCTGCCGTATTAAATAAAGAATTGGCAAATTTAGGAATCTATCTTTCTTCTTTGAAGGAGCATCGCAAAAATTTGGAATCCATGTTCTTAGAAATTATTAAAGCATAACTTAATCGATTTAAAATGAAACAATTAATAAATATTGAATACGCCAAATTAAAAAAGTTAACTTCCATCAAGGTGATTTTTATCGTCTACATGTTGATGGTTCCATTATTGATGTTTGCCTTAGGTTCTTTTTTTGGTGCAAGTGGAATTCCACTTTTTCCTTCTAAAACTGAATTTTGGTCTTTTCCTTTAGTTTGGAAATTTACAACCTACTGTGCGAGTTATTTTAATGTCTTGATGGGCGTAATAATTGTGATTGTAACGTGTAATGAATTTTCAAACAGAACTTTAAAGCAAAACATCATTGACGGAATGACCAAAAAAGAAGTGATAGCAAGTAAATTTATTTTTATTGTTTTCACCTCCTTAATCGTTACAATCTATACAGCAATTGTAGCACTTGCATTTGGTTTAATCAATTCTTTGGAGTTTAAATTATATGATAATATACACTTCATTTTTATATATTTCTTGCAAACTTTGGCTTACTTTAGTTTCGCTTTTTTCTTTGCCGTACTGGTAAAAAAGCCAGCGATGTCAATTATCTTTTTTGTACTTTCATTTTTATTTGAAACGATAATTGGGGTGTTTTTACCTGTTGGATTATACATGTATTTTCCTTTAAATGTTTTTTCAAAACTAACACCTATTCCATTTTTTGAATCATTTATTAAAATGGCTGAAAAACAATCTGGTGAAGCAGTTCCTCGCATGGATTTGTGGGAAATAATCATTTTTACTCTGGTTTACATGGGAATTTTCATCACCATTGCATACCAAGCTTTAAAACGTAGAGATTTATAAAATTCAATTTTTCTCGCGCGAGCCTTTTAAATTCTATTCATAAGCTAAAAAATAAAATGTCATTTTTCACATCTGAAACAATTTGTGCTTTATCTACTGCTCCAGGAATTGGAGGGATTGCTGTTGTCCGTGTTTCTGGCGAATCTGCATTTGAAATTACAGAAAGAATTTTCTCTAAATCAATTGTAAATGTTGCATCTCATACGGTTCATTTTGGGAAAATTAAACACGAAGATGACTCAATTTTAGATGAAGTTTTAGTGACAATTTTGCACAAAGGCAAGAGCTTTACGGGTGAAAACACGGTTGAAATTGCCTGCCATGGATCAAATTTTATTCAACAAGAATTACTTTCCTTGTTAATCAAAAATGGTTGTCGTTTAGCAAATCCGGGTGAATTCACGATGCGAGCCTTTTTGAACGGTAAAATGGATTTGTCTCAAGCTGAGGCAGTTGCCGATTTAATTGCGTCTGAATCAAAAAAGTCGCATGAAATAGCCATGAACCAAATGCGAGGAAAATTCTCCAACGAATTGAAAGATCTGCGTGAGAAGTTAATCAATTTTGCTTCTTTGATTGAACTAGAATTAGATTTTGCCGAAGAAGATGTTGAATTTGCAGACCGAACACAACTCAAAAAATTGATTTCAGAGGTTTTAAGTTATATTCACAAATTAATTGAATCCTTTGAACTCGGAAATGCCATCAAAAATGGTGTTCCAGTTGCAATTGTTGGCGCGCCAAATACGGGAAAATCAACACTATTAAATCAATTGTTAGGGGAGGAGCGAGCAATTGTTTCGAATATTGCTGGTACCACGCGTGATTCGATTGAAGAAACCTTAAATATTGGTGGCATTTTATTCCGGTTGATTGATACCGCTGGAATTCGGTCAGGTTTAAAAGACTCAGATAGCGATAAAATTGAGGCAATTGGAATTGAACGTTCATTGGAAAAAATCAAATTGGCAAAAATTGTACTCGTTTTAACTGATTCAAAGCCAAATAAGGAGGGAAGTGACGAGATTTACAATTTCGTTGAAAATATAAAAGCGAATTATCCAGATAAAAAAGTGTTGCTTGTTTTTAATAAAATTGACCTTACTGAAAATAGTGAAACCTTGGAGAATCAAGAGTTGTCAAGTGTTTCTATTTCCGCAAAATTCGGCAAAGGAATCCATGAATTAAAGGAGCACTTGGTGCAACTTATAGTTGGTTCAAACGACATTGAGCAAGCAACAATTGTCTCCAATACAAGACATTTAGAAGCACTAGAAAAAGCTCAAACAGCCTTAAATCAAGCAAGTTTAGGCTTAGAAACGGGTGTAACAGGTGATTTTATTGCCATGGACATTCGTCAAGCTATGTTCGAAATCGGAAATATTACTGGCGATATTAGCACCGAAGATTTATTGGGGAATATTTTTAGTAAGTTTTGTATCGGGAAGTAATACATGGGTTTAATGTAGCTGATCCTTTATGTGTTGCCAGTAAATACAGTAGTAGAATAGATATTTTCAAAAAAAGATCAATGAATTTATTTTCAAAGTTATGAAAGTAGTCGACATTTTTTTGTCTTAAGTCTCTTGAATTTAATCCTGACACAAGAAGGTTTAACAAGTGAATAGGTTGAAAATTAATATTGTTTTTAATAAGATTAAAAAATCATAAAAAATGCATTGATTATCTTTTGTTTTTTTTATTATTAGCTTATCTTTGTAATCTAATTTTTACACTATTAAAAAGCCGCCTTACATAAAAATATTTTTTTTCAGCATATTTCTGTTATTAAACAACTACACTTTTGCTCAATGTGTAGCAAATGCAGGGAGTGATATTACGATTTGTAGTGGGGAAACAACACAATTAATTGGTGGCGTTAACGGTGGTACTGGTGTTCCAGACTACAGTTGGTCCCCCTCTATCGGATTGAGTGATCCAGATATTGCAAGTCCAACTTCGAGTGTAACAGTAACAACCACTTATGTTTTAACAGTTAATAGAAATTTAGGCGTAGAGTGCAAAGACACAGTTATTGTTACAGTAAATCAAAGTCCAACTGCAAATTTTTCTATTGTTAATGATGGTGTTTGTGGAAATACTCCCATAGGTTTCTCTAACTTATCCTCGGGGACAGCTCTAAACTACTTATGGGATTTTGACGATTCTGGATCCTCCTCAAATACGTCAACAGCATTAAATCCAAGTCATTTATTTACTTCTTTTGGTAATAATACAGAAGAATATCAAGTTAGTCTAACTGTAACAGATGTCAATAATTGCACTTCAACAGTCACCAAAGCGGTCACTATAAAACAAATTCCGGATGCAGCTGTTTTTGATTATGAAGATAATAAACCTTTTGTGAATTGCGGAGAAATTACTTTCCCTTTGACTATAGATAATACTTCTAGCACCATCACAACTAATACTAATTATTCCATTAATTGGGGAGATGGTAATTCTGAGTTATTAACGTCAGATTGGCTGCAAGCAAATCATACTTATCCAAGTTATGGTTATTTTAATTTAGTTAACACAGTAACAGGTCAAAATGGTTGTGTGGGTTCAAAAACATTTAGTGTTTACAATGGAAGTAATCCAGCTGTAGGAATTGGAAACCCTGGAAATACAGTAAGTTTATGTGTCCCTCATTCATTGACATTTCCTATTACAGGGACTGCAAACAACCCTCCTGGAACCATTTACATCGTTTCAACAAACACAAATAGTCCTCCCGTAACATTTACCCACCCACCACCAGCAAGTTATACTCATGTTTTTACAAATTCTTCTTGTGGTGCAACAGGTGCAAATAATGCGAATTCATTTTACGTAAGAATCAGGGCTGAAAATCCATGCGGATTTTCAGAATCTACCGTTGAGCCAATTACCACTTCTATAAAACCAGTAGCTGACTTTACCATTTCTCCAGATACTATAATCTGTAAAAACACAACAGTTTCCTTTAATAATACGTCTATAAATGGTATTGAAGTTGACAATGGTGCTTGTATTTTAACGACAAAAAACAGATGGTTAATTAGTCCTAGTGTTGGATGGAGTGTTTCAAGTGGTTCTTTAGGGAGTCCAAACCCAAACTTAAATCCAAATACCTGGGGAAGTGTGACCTTAAATGTTAATTTTACAGAGCCTGGGATTTACTCCATTTCAATGATTGTCGGAAATAATTGCGGAAATGATACACTTACGCGTCAAATATGCGTTGAAGTGCCACCTATTCCAAATTTTACAATTAATCCAAGTTCTGGGTGTGTTCCCTTTAATGTAAATACTGATAATACAACTGACTTATCAGATATTTGTAAAATAGACCACAATTGGGCAATAAGTTTGTCAAGTAATACGTGCTCAGCATCTGCAGGAACTACAATTTTTGTCAACGGAACAAGTGCTTCTAGTTTTGAACCTATTGTAAGAATTTCGTCTCCTGGAGTGTATGCAATTGTTTTAAGTGAAACCAATAAATGTGGTACATTTACTCAAACCAAAACAATAACTGCTCAAGATAAACCAGTTGTTAATGTTTCAAGTTTATCACCAATTTGTTTGGGCCAAAGTGCCACTCCGTCAGCAAATGTTAATGATTGTTATGAGCCAAGTAATTCCTATTCGTGGACCTTTGAAAATGGAAGCCCAACAACTTCTTCAAGTTTAAATCCAGGAAGTATTGCTTTTAATACAAGTGGTAGTTTAGACGTAACTTTATCAGCTACGAATAATTGTGGCACAGATTCAGAAACCACACAAATTACTGTAAATAGTTTACCTCCTGAATTAAATCCAACAGTGAATGCGCAAATTTGTGTTGGAGGTGACATTGAATTGGAATCTGATTTATTAAATAACATAACTTATTCTTGGTCCGGTCCAAATGGCTTTAGTTCTAATTTACAAAATCCAGTTTTATCAAATGTGACAACGGCAAATGCTGGTTCATATTCAGTTTTCCCAACTGCTGGTGTTTGTCCTGGTCCAACTGAATCAATAAATGTTGTGGTGAATTCACTTCCTGTGGTCAGTGCTCCAGTCGTTTCTGATATTTGTTTGAATGCTCCAAGTGTTACAATTGTTGGTTCTCCAGCAGGAGGAACTTGGTCTGGAACGGGAATTTCATCAACTGGAGTTTTTAATACATTAACTGCGGGAGTCGGTACTCATACTTTAACGTATTCATTTACAAATTCAACAACAAATTGTACGAATACAACCCAAACAAGTGTTACTGTAAAACCACTTCCAACGCCTAATGCAGGAACGGATGTACAATTGTGTAATCAAGCAATTCCTTTTACACTTTCAGGAACACCTGCCGATGGAACTTGGAGCGGTTCAACGAATGTAACGGCAGCAGGAGTTTTTACACCAAACGGAATTGGAGATTTTAATCTAATTTATACAGTTAACGGTGCAAATTCTTGTGTTAACAAAGACACTGTAAAAATAAACGTAATAAATCCAACAACAGCAAATGCAGGAAGTAATGTTTCGATTTGTGTGGATGCTGCTAATATTCAACTTAGTGGAACACCACCTTCTGGAACTTGGTCGGGAACTGGAGTTACAAGTGCAGGGATTTTTGATCCAACAACCGATGGGACGTTTAATTTGACCTATTCAACTGGATCGGGGACGTGTCTGAGTACCGATGTAATGGCAGTTACTGTAAATCCCTTGCCAGTTGTTAATGCACCAATAGATTTTGATATTTGTTTGAATTCTCCGAGTACAACAGTCGTTGGCTCTCCAGCTGGTGGAACTTGGACCGGAACAGGAATTACAAGTGCTGGAGTTTTTAATCCATTAACTGCTGGAGTTGGTCCTCAAACTTTGACATATTCGTTTACGAATGCAACTACAAATTGTACCAATACTGATCAAATAACAATCACAGTAAAACCACTTCCAACGCCTAATGCTGGTTCGGATGTACAATTGTGTAACCAGCCAATTCCATTTAACCTTTCAGGGATACCCGTCACAGGAACTTGGAGCGGATCTATGAACGTGACAGCTGCTGGGGTTTTTACTCCTAATGGAACTGGTACTTTTAATCTGATTTATACAATTACTGGTGCAAATTCGTGTGTTAATAAAGACACAGTTGAGATAAGTGTCATAAATCCAACAACAGCAAATGCAGGAAGTAACGTTGCAATTTGTGTGGATGCTGCTAATATTCAACTGACAGGA
>JBIKSI010000160.1:0-6616 GCA_044348665.1 Crocinitomicaceae bacterium | reverse complement strand
AATTTATTCTCACAAAACTCCTCGTAAAATGTAGGGCTTACTTTTGAAAATCAAATAAAAAAACCACTAAACACTGGGTTGTAGGTTGAAAAATCCCCGATTCTAATTTTTATCGGACACTAGTGGTTAAAAACATATTCAACTAAAAAAAATTTAAGATGTAAAAAAAACTTAAAAATCAATACCTTTTTTATTTTTTTTTAAACTTTATTATCACAATATTTGCTCTCTGAAACAAAGATGAACTTATTGTCCCGTTTTTAAACGATTCTAAGGGCAAAAAAAGTTTTACACAAGATATATTAATAACTTTTAAGAAAAAACAACATTAATGAGTGCTCAAAGCGAACAAATTTGGAACGCCTGTTTGATAGTAATCAAAGACAACATCCCTTTGCAGGCTTTTAAAACTTGGTTTGAACCAATTATTCCAATCAAGTTAGAAAATAATATTTTAACAATTCAAGTACCTTCTCACTTTTTTTATGAGTGGCTTGAAGAGCATTACATTACTTTATTATCTAAGGTAATAAAAAAAGAAATTGGAAGTGAAGGTCAACTTGAATACAGTATTGTTATGGAAAATAACTCAAGAAACGCTACACCATACACGGTAAAATTGCCAACATCAAACAGAACTGCGGTTAAAAATTCACCGGTTACAGTTCCAATGAGTTTGAATGAACGTCAAATTACAAATCCATTTATCATTCCAGGATTGAAAAAAGTGAATGTAGATTCAAATTTGAATCCTGCATATTCTTTCGAAAATTTTGTGGAAGGAGATTGCAATCGTTTGGCTCGCTCTGCTGGATACGCTGTTGCTAATAAACCAGGCGGAACTGCCTTTAATCCATTATTAATTTATGGTGGTGTTGGTCTAGGAAAAACGCATTTGGCCCATTCTATTGGAATTGGAATTAAAAATCAATTTCCAAATAAAACTGTTTTATATGTTGGTTCAGAAAAATTTGCTCACCAATTTATCGACGCAATAAAAAATGGAACAACTAACGATTTCATTCATTTTTATCAAATGATAGATGTGTTGATTATTGATGATGTTCAATTTTTCTCTGGAAAAGATAAAACGCAAGATGTATTCTTCCATATATTCAACCATTTACACCAAAATGGGAAACAAATTATCCTGACATCGGATAAACCACCAGTGGAAATGCAAGGTATGGAACAACGTTTGCTTTCTCGATTTAAATGGGGATTATCTGCTGATTTAGCTTCACCAGACTTGGAGACTAGAATCGCAATTTTGGAGAAAAAGATGTACGGAAACGGAATCGAATTGCCACGCGAAGTTGTTGAATATTTAGCATATAGCATCAATACAAATATTCGTGAAATGGAAGGTGCTTGGACATCCTTATTGGCTCAAGCTTCACTGAACAAAAAAGCAATCACTTTAGAATTAGCTAAACAAATGATTGATAAATTCGTGAAAAATACTGCACGTGAAGTTTCAATCGATTACATCCAAAAGGTAGTTTGCGATTATTTTGATCTACCAATCGAAATGTTGAAGTCAAAAACTCGTAAACGTGAAGTTGTTCAAGCGCGTCAAATCTCTATGTATTTCTCAAAAAAGATGACAAAATCTTCTTTGGCAAGTATTGGAGCTCACTGCGGTGGAAAAGATCACGCTACAGTTTTACATGCTTGTCGAACGGTAACAAATTTGTCTGAAACAGATAAGCAATTTAAAGTTTATTTGGAAGATTTGGAAAAGAAATTGACAATTCAGTAATTAAATAACTTAAATTAAGAGGGCTTTTTAGCCCTTTTTTTGTTTTGATCGTGCAGAAAATTAAATATTTGGAAGGTTTGAGAGGATTTGCTGCTTTTGTAGTTTTTCTGCACCATATTAAGTACTTATTATATTTAAATGCAGAAAAAACAATAAATCAAAAAATATTTTCCATTGACTTTTTGCCAAGCTTCATAAAAGCATTTTTTACAGACTTTCTCTATTTTTTTACTGACGGACACTTATTTGTGTGGGTGTTTTGGTATCTAAGTGCCTATGCCTTAAGCATAAATTTGTTCAAAAATATCGAAGATCAAAGTTTAGTTTACAGGAGCGCTATTAAAAGGTTTCCACGTTTGTTTATTCCCATTAGTGCTTCGGTTTTAATAGCATTAATTTTATTTACAAACAATTTATTTTACAATCAACAAGCTGGTGAAGTGCTTCAAAGCATTGCTTATGATTCGAGTTGGCTAAGGCAGTTTTATGATTTTCAATTTGATTTAGCTCGTTTTTTTCAATTTATCTTTTTAGATATTTATTTACATTATGACTTCAGTTTTACATACAATTCAGTCTTGTGGAGCATACAATCAGAATTTTTAGGTTCAATGCTCATTTTTGCAATTTTTGGAATTGTAAGGGAAAATAATAATCGTTTTTTTGTTTACATACTAGTAATTAGTGCTTTAATACATTTTAGTCTATACACTTGCATTCCATTTGTGATTGGTTACCTATTTACTGATTTTGATTATGAAACAATTCATCCTATAATTCAAAAAATAAAAAGAATTGAAAGCAAGTTTTTTCACCTTGCTGGATTGAATTTTCTGTTTTTTTTGATAATTGTTATTGGAATCAAACAAATTTTAGATTTTTACGAGTGCGAACAAGAAACAATTAGTTTAGTGCAAGCAGGAATAATTCTAATTTTTGTGCGAAAAAATCCTTGGTTAAAAAAATTCTTTGAATGGAAATGGATCTACCTTTTTGGAAAAGTTTCATTCAGTTTTTATTTGATTCATTTTCTTGTAATATGTTCACTTAGTTCATACATGATGACCATTAGTTTAAGTTTTTCGTTTAAAATTCTAATAGTATTATCTACTTTTGCCCTAAGTTTGCTAATTTCTATTTTCTTCTATAAATTTATTGATAAATTTGCAGTTAGAATTTCCAATCAATTTGCAAACTACCTCACAAAAAACAATTCGTTATGAGTAAAAACATCGAAATAATCATCAATACTTCTGAGATTACAGCTGGAACTCGCGGTTCTTCACTTGGTCCAGAAGCAGTAATTGTTGCCGCTCGAAATGCAGGAAGCAAACTTTTTGGACAATATCCAATATCTTATATTCCAACTCAAAATTATTTGTTGGATCAAGAAACTAAACACCAATTTGCAAAAAGAATTGATGGTTTAAAAAAAATCTATGATTCATTAAATTTAGAGGTTTCAACTCGCTTGAAAAACAATAAATTCCCATTCATTTTGGCTTCCGACCACGGATCTGCTGGTGGAACAATCGCTGGAATAAAATCTGCTTTTCCTGACAAGCGTTTGGGAGTAATTTGGATTGATGCGCATGCAGATTTACATTCTCCTTACACAACTCCTTCAGGGAATATTCATGGAATGCCACTTTCAACAGCCATTAATGAAGACAATTTGGAATGTAAATCAAACGATGTGCCTTTTGAAACCATTGAATTCTGGAATCAATTAAAAAACGTTGGTGGAGTTGCACCTAAAATTAAGCCAGAGGATCTAGTTTTTGTTGCTGTAAGAGATACTGAACATCAAGAAGATGCACTTATTGCCAGGAAAAACATTCGTAATTTTACAGTCGATGAACTAACTTTAAAAGGTGAAAAACAAATTTCGGAGGAAATTCTTTACAAATTAGAAGCTTGCGATATTATTTACATCTCTTTTGACGTCGATTCTATGGATCCAAATTTAACTTCTCACGGAACTGGAACTCCTGTTGACAAAGGTTTAAGTCCAAGTCAGGCGGAAAATTTGATTTTGAATTTATTTGAAAGTCCAAAAGTATGTTGCCTTGAAATTGTTGAGGTAAATCCATGTTTGGATGAAAACATCAACAAAATGGCAGAAATCACTTTTCAAATCATCGAGCCAATTTTCGAACAACTAACAAAAAGATAACTAACGATAGATTAAAGTTTGCAGATGAAAGATTGATTTAAATCTGTAATCTGCAATCTGCCAATCTGAAATCAAAATAAAATGGAAAATACAATCCGAACTTTATTATTAGAAAAATCAATTGAACTTTTTGCACTTCAAATTGAAGAAAAAAATGTGCAATTTCAACAAACACGAAAAGAATTTGAGGGAGATTTGACACTAGTTGTCTTTCCTTTTGTGAAAATTCTTAAAACCTCACCAGATTTAGCTGCGCAAAAAATCGGACAATTTATCTTAGACAATATTCCTGAAATAAAATCTTTTGAAGTGGTACAAGGTTTCCTAAATTTATCACTTCAAGATAGTTTTTGGATCAACTCTTTGGGAGAAATTCACGCCAGTGAAAATTTCGGTTTTGAAAAAGCGAATTCAAAGGAAACAATTATGGTGGAATATGCTTCACCAAACACGAATAAACCTTTACATTTAGGACATTTACGCAATGTGTTTTTGGGCTATTCTGTAGCAGAAATTCAAAAGGCAAATGGTTACAAGGTTGTTAAAACTCAAATTATTAACGACCGTGGAATTCACATTTGTAAATCTATGTTGGCATGGGAACGATTTTCACCATTAAATGAAAAAGGTGAAAGAGAAACACCAGAAAACACAGGTTTGAAAGGTGATAAATTGGTTGGGAAATATTACGTTGAGTTTGACAAGCAATTTAACGCTGAAGCAAAAACAATTATTGCAGACTGGGCAAGCGGAAATTTTGATAGTTATTCAGAGGAAATTGTTACCAAATACAAAAATTTCATCGATGCCAAAGCAGGGAAAGACGAAAAAGCCTGTGAAGCAATTGACGCAAAAATAAAAGATTTGGCAAAAAACGAAACTTCATTGCTGCGCGATGCCAATGAAATGCTCATGAAATGGGAAGCACGTGATCCTCAAGTTTATTTGTTATGGTCAACCATGAATTCTTGGGTTTACAAAGGTTTTGATGAAACCTATGCCCAAATGGGAGTTGATTTCGATAAAAATTATTACGAATCCGAAACCTATTTAATTGGTAAAGAGGTTGTTGACGAAGGATTACAAAAAGGAGTTTTTTACCGTAAAGAAGATAGTTCCGTTTGGATTGACTTGACTGACGAAGGTTTAGACGAAAAATTATTGTTGCGTTCAAATGGAACAGCAGTTTACATGACGCAAGATGTCGGAACAGCAATCGATCGTTTCAAAGATTATCCAGATTTGAAAGGAATCACTTATACCGTTGGAAACGAGCAAGATTACCATTTCAAAGTTTTGTTTTTGATTTTGAAAAAAATGGGTTATTCCTGGGCGGAATCTTGTTTTCACTTGTCCTACGGAATGGTAGATTTACCTTCGGGAAAAATGAAATCTCGTGAAGGAACCGTTGTAGATGCAGATGATTTGATGGCAGAAGTCATTGAAAGCGCAAAAGAAATGACACAAGAACGTGGTCATATTGAGGGCATGAGTGAAACAGAAAAAGAGAATTTATTTCGTCAAATTGGAATGGGTGGTTTGAAATATTATTTATTGAAAGTTGACCCTAAAAAACGAATGCTTTTTAACCCAGAAGAATCCATCGAGTTAAACGGAAATACGGGGCCATTTATTCAATATGCTTATGCACGAATTCAATCACTATTAAGAAAAGCGAATTCAATTTCAGACTTGAAAGAAGTAAATTTTGGCACAGATGAAAAGGAAATCATCAAATTAATGACGCAATTTCCATTCGTTTTAAGAGAAGCTGGACAAACACATTCGCCTGCACATTTGATCAATTATACTTTTGATTTAGTAAAAACTTTTAATCAATTTTACCAAAATGTGCCTGTTAACGCTGAAGAGAATCCTGATTTACGTAATTTCCGATTAATTATCTGCAAAAACGTGGGGGAAATCATCAAAAATTCCATGAAATTGATTGGAGTGGAGGTTCCAGAAAGGATGTAAGATTGATTAGCTGATGGGATAATGTTTTAATTAGCTGATTTTGTTAAGTTTGTTTATTTGAAAAATTATTTTGCTTTTGGGGCAGGTTTGGGTAAAATTAGAGCGTATGTACAGTGAAAAAAAATATGTTTTTTTTGAGAAGGAGGGAATAAATATTTTATGCTCAAGTATTAAGAAATCGTTCAGTATAATAATACTGATAATTGCATTTTCAACCTCTTGCAGTAGCGGAAAAATACAATCAAAAAATCAAACTTCAGATAATCGATCAGATATACTTGGAAGATCATTTTCTAACTCGGAAGTTAAATCAATTGACATAGTTCAAATTGAAGACCCAATGCTTGGTGGAATTATTGATGAAATAAAGTTAACCAACATACAAAAGGAATCATTCTTGACTGATTTTGATAATCTAATTCAAAAAGGAATGTTTAAATGCGGTTCAAAATATGTTATTCGACTTAATTTTAACAGTGATACATTAAAGTTGAAAGTCTGTGATAAAATGATATCAAATAGAATGAATGATTTATACTACGAATTAGAAAATGGTGAAAATCTTGTAGAAAAATACATTGATATTAAATAGGGTCTGCTGAAAAAGTCAGAAATGAATTAGATTCAAGGCGCATTCATGAAAACGTATATGAATACGTTGAATGACTGCAACAAAGAAGATGATTTATTTTCTGGCTAGA
>JBIKSI010000049.1:0-21410 GCA_044348665.1 Crocinitomicaceae bacterium | reverse complement strand
GTACAGTATTGCCTAAAAATTATCCTTTCAAAAATTTTGAGTATTCACCAAAATTATTTTTCTAATAGGAAATACTCAAATCTAGTTCAAATTAGGGTCTGACTTTTTCAGCAGACCCTAAATAAAAATTTATTGATTTTTGATGAAAAATTCTTGATTTGAGAAATTGTTTCTTATTGAGAAATCACTTTTTGATCTCTAATTTTTCAAAGTTTTCCTGAAATGCTTCCAGTTTGGTTTTTAATTCTATAATACTACTGTCTTTTTCTTCAGTTTTTTCTAGAATTTGCCTAACATCAACAATTATCTCAGTACTTGATTTGCTTAGGTTTTCGTACAATTCTTCATTTTTATTTTGACCATAGCCCAAGTTAAACAAAGCAAAAATTAATCCTCCGCAGGCCATCATCAAAACTGAATTAATGGTAGCGTTAAACTTTAATTCTGGTCTTCTAATTCTTGTAAAATAATACAAAGGAACGTATGCAAAAACAAAAGTTGCAGTACTACTTATCATCATGATATTTGCCCAAGGCCAATGCATCAATTTGAAAATGACACCTGTAAAAGCTACCATGGCTATCAAGAAGCCAAAACTTAATACAATTTTATCGACTTGTTTTTCCTCGTCTTTAAACTTTAAAACAATCATTAAGGGTAAAAAAAGAAGACTAAATAATGTTCCTCCCAAAATGATTGCAAATCCTGCTCCAGGCAAATGTAAAACCTTCAAGCTAGCTCCTAGGATTGTAAATAAAGCAGATACAATTCCCGATATTTTTAATGTGTTTCTCATGGCATAATAATTTTTAAACGTTAGTAAATTCTCCGTTTCTACCTGTAATTCTTTCAAATCATTTTTGAAAAAACGAGGCAAAATTTGTTTGTAAAACTTATAAAAGTCTTCATTTACTGGCATTTCATGTTCGATAATGCAACAAATGTGATCAAGTAGGTTGTTTTGCAGATCTTCAATTACAACCCCATTTGCTTTAATATCTTTTACTATGAAATCTAGTTCTTCATCACTGATGTTACGCATTATTTATTTGTGGTTCAATGTCTAACAAAAATTTCATTGTACGGATGAAATCGATAAATTCATTTACTTTTTCAGTCGCAGAAACTGTTCCTTGCTCCGTAATCGTATAATACTTGCGAACTCGTTTTCCAATGTACTCTTCCTCAGTTGCTAGTTCTCCGTTTTTTTCTAGCGCATGTAAAGTTGGATACAAAGCTCCTTCCGTAATTTGAATTTTTCCTCCTGTCATGTCCTTTACCGTTTGGGTAATCTCGTAACCATACATTCTGCCTTTCTCTTTAAGCAGATTTAAAATGATGGTTTTTAATGTTCCTTTTATAAGTTCTGATGTATACATAGGACAAAGATACATAAGTTTCTTAAGTATTCCAAATTTTTACATAAGATTCTTAGGTAATATTTTTTAAAATATTGTATATCAATAATTTATATTGAAAAAATAATTAAAATAATTGCAAGGGCACATAAAAATGCATCTATAATAATTGAAAAAATAAATTTTTGGATGTGTTTTATGAAGAAATAAATGAAAACTACATTCACAAAAAACAGGGAAATAATTCCGATTTTCAGGTCTACATTTAGAGGTGCAACACTCGCTGAAAACATTCCAAGAATTAAAAGAAAATAATTAAAAAGAATACTTTTCTTAATTCCAAAGAGTTGTGGAAAGGTTTTTAATGTTCGATCATCTTTTTTTCTTTCTTTGATATCGAAAATCAAAATGTTAGAAAAAAGTAGACAAAATAAAGTGAAGTTTAAATTAAGTGAACTTCCATTGATTTCAAAAGAAGGAATAAGTACCACAACAAATAGCCAAACAAGGCTAACAAAAAGGCTCTTGAGATAGGGGATACTGCGAACATTTAAGTACTTAAGTGGCAAAACATAAAAGAGACTCAAAAAAAATAGTGAACCTATAAGAATCGAACTAAAAAAAGACAATTCACTTTCTAGAAAAAAATAGAGGCTACAAATCGAACTGATAAGAAGAACTAATTTTGGCAAAATACCTTTCAAACTTATTCTAGCCAAGGAATAAATGAAAACTGTTGCGAAAAATACACTTAGAGCATAAGGAAATCTCTGTTCAAAGGAAATAGATCTACCAAAACTTAAAGTTAAAATATATGCACAAATTGAAAGCCAAAAAATTGAAAGCCAATCAAGAATTAATTGCTTTTTGAACTTCTTCAACTGTGATGTTTTGAATACATTTACAAAATTTTCCCTTTTTACAAGCTTCGCAATCTGCGTCATAAACTAAAAATTGACTCTTATTTCCCAAGGCTTTCCATCTTCCTGGATGAATGGGCCTTTTGGAAGAAAACAATCCAATTGCCTTGATGTTTAAAATTCCCGCGAGGTGCAAGGGTCCAGTGCTACAAGCGACTAAAGCTTTGCTCTGAGAAATAAATACGATTAATTCTTCCAGAGTCATTTTTCCAGTTAAATCAAAACAATTTTCATTTTTTGGAATTAACTTTCGAAATTGTTCTCCTTCATTTTCTGTTCCTGTGAAGACAACTTTTTCGCCTTGAAGGATTAATTTATATGCCAAATTAATATACTTTTCGATTGGCCATTCTAGCGCACTTCCCTGTGATTTTGGATGCAAAATGATGGCATTTTTGATCGCGAAAAAATCTTTTTCAACAATTATTTTTGGGAGTTTGACACTTGAAACAAGTTTATTTTCTATTTCTTCAAGAGAAGGAATTTTTTCAAATCCGAATGGTTTCAATAACTCAAAATTTAATTGCGATTCATGTAAATCTGAATTTTTTCTCGTAAAATTTAAGCGCACATTGCAAGTCAATAAATGAAATGCTCGGTGTGAAGTCCCAATTCTAACTGGAACTTTCGCTTTTTTTATTAAACTGGCAATTTCTTTTTTAGGGAAAACATGCAAACAAACATCAATTTGTTTGGATCTAATCAATTGAATTTTATCCACTAAAGGAAGCTTTTCTATTTCTTTCCAAGAGATAATTTCGTCAATTTGCGGTAACAAGGAAATCACTGCATGCGTATAGGTGTTTCCTAAAAAAATAATTTTACAAGTTGGAAATTTTTCTTTGAGGTAAACACAAAGTGGTAAACTTAAAACCACATCTCCGATACTGTCTGTTCGACTGATCAAAATTGTTTTGTGATTTAAATCTACTAATGATTGCATTTATTTTAGTTTATAAGACAAAAGTATAAATAAATGTGTACTTTCCTACAAAAACGAATTGGGAAATTATTTTGATAATATAGAAGTCAGAATCATTGCAATTCTATTTCTCCAACCAAAATTAATGTTTGTTTAGATGCCGCTTGTTCTGCAGATTTTTTGGAATTGCCAACTCCTCGACCATATTCTTGTCCATTGATGCAAACTTCAATTTCATATTCCCAATTTCCTTGCACATTATCTTCACGGATAATATTAAATTCAAGTTTTAAATGAGATTTTTGACACCAAATAAATAACCTTGATTTGAAATCAATTTCTTCTTCTAAGATTTTATTTAAATCGGCGTATTTTCTAAAAATATGATGCGTAATTGATTTCTTAACCGCTTCAAAACCACCATCTAAATAAATTGCTCCAATTAATGCTTCGAATGCATTTCCTTCCAAGGTGGACAAGTTTATTGTCCTTCCTTTGTGGTATCGGATTACACTTTTTAGTCCAATTGCTTCACCAATTTCGGCCAAGGTTTTTCTACTAACAACTTTTGATTTAATTTGGGTTAAATAACCCTCATCTTCGTTTGGAAAACGAAGAAATAACAATTCAGCAATTACGGCATCTAAAATGGCATCACCTAAGTATTCAAGTCGTTCATTCGAATATTGAATGTTTTTTTTTGTATTGGCACCAGACAAAGATTTATGTGTCAAGGCTTCATTAAAAAAGTCGACATTTATTGGACGATAACCAAAACGTTTTATAATAAAACCGATTAGTTCTAAATCTTCTGTTGAACGATTTACTTTTTTTTTGAAAAAAAAATCAAACACATTCTGAAATTTTAGAATCAAGCTTTGAATTTCTTAACAATCACGGAAGTGTTGTGTCCACCAAAACCAAATGTATTGGAAAGTGCAACATTTACTGTACGTTTTTGCGCTGTATTGAATGTGAAATTTAATTTATTATCAATTTCAGGATCATCTGTGAAATGATTAATTGTTGGAGGAACAATATCGTGTTTCACGGCCATGATACAAGCAATCGCTTCAATGGCACCAGCAGCACCTAATAAGTGACCAGTCATTGATTTTGTGGAACTGATGTTAAGATTGTAAGCATGTTCTCCAAAAACTTGCGTAATCGCTTTTGTTTCAGCGATATCACCCAAAGGAGTGGAAGTTCCGTGAACATTTACATAATCAACATCACTTGGATTCAGTTCAGCATCACTCAAGGCCTCAATCATTACGTTTCTCGCACCAATTCCATCAGGATGAGGAGCTGTCATATGATAAGCATCACCAGACATTCCGCCACCAGCAACTTCTGCATAAATTTTAGCACCACGTTTGATTGCATGTTCGTATTCTTCAAGGATTAAAGCACCAGCACCTTCACCTAAAACAAAACCATCTCTATCAACATCAAAAGGACGAGAAGCAGTTTCAGGAGAATCGTTTCTCATTGAAAGCGCTCTTAAGGCGTTAAAACCACCCATTCCCATTTGGTTAACTGCAGCTTCTGAACCACCAGTAACTATTGCGTTTGCTTTTCCTAAACGAATTAGGTTGAAAGCATCAATAATGGCATTTGTTGCTGAAGCACAAGCAGAAACAGTAACGTAATTTGGTCCTCGTAAACCATATTTGATTGAAATATGACCCGCGGCAATATCTGCAATCATTTTTGGAATAAAGAAAGGATTGAATTTTGGTGTTCTATCACCTGCGAAGAAATTTTCAGATTCATCTTGAAAAGTTTTTAAACCTCCAACACCTGAACCCCAAATTACTCCAATTCGGTCTAAATTTGGATTAGACTCCATCAATCCAGAGTCTGCCATGGCCTCTGTTGCAGAAACCAAGGCATACTGTGAAAATTGATCTAATTTACGAGCTTCTTTTTTTTCAATAAAGTCTTCGACATTAAAGTTTTTTACTTCGCACGCAAATTGTGTTTTAAACAAAGAAGCATCAAATTGTTTGATTGGCGCGGCTCCACTTTTGCCACTTAATAACGCATCCCAATATTCTTGGAGTGTATTTCCTATAGGCGTAAGGGCACCTAATCCAGTTACGACAACTCGTTTTAATTCCATAAAAGAATAACTTTGTTTAAAAAAATAAGTAACTTAGTTGTTACGCGTTTTTCTCGATGTAAGAAACAGCGTCACCAACAGTTTGAATTGTTTCAGCTTGATCGTCTGGAATTGCGATATTGAATTCTTTTTCGAATTCCATAATTAATTCTACAGTATCTAAAGAGTCAGCTCCTAGATCATTTGTGAAGCTTGCTTCGTTAGTAACTTCGCTCTCTTCAACACCCAATTTATCTACGATAATTGCGATAACTTTTGATTTGATATCAGACATTTTTATTCTTTTTAATTATTAATTCAGTGTGCAAAGAAAAAACAATTGAATGAAAAAACAAAATATTTCAAGAAATAATAGTTTTTATTTTTCAACTATGTCTAAAAAAGAAGGTAAATCATTGAGGTTTTAGTACTTATTTTGGACTAAAAAAGAAATTTGAAAGCTGTTTTTGATTTTTAGTCCTTAACTTTGTAATATGAAAGCAAACAAAATTGCAATTTTTGCGTCAGGAAATGGTTCAAATGCATTAAATATCATTAACTATTTTGAAAATCATGCTCGAATCGAAATAGCCTTTATATTAACAAATAATGAAAATGCAGGAATTGTTGATTCTGCCAGAAAACAGGGTGTTCATGTTTTTGTTTGTAGCAACCAAGAGGTTGAAAATGCGAATTTTTTAATTGAACTTTGCGAAAAAGAAGCTATTTCCTTCGTTGTTTTAGCAGGCTATTTGCGAAAAATTCCAGTAGAATTTGTCAATCATTTTCCTAAAAACATTATTAACATTCATCCTGCTTTGTTACCTAAATTTGGTGGAGCAGGAATGTACGGAGCACATGTGCACAAAGCAGTGCTCGAAAACAAAGAGAAAGAAACTGGAATTACGATTCATTTTGTGAATTCAGAATACGATAAAGGAGAGCAAATTGCTCAGTTTTCATGTCAACTAGCAGATAATGAAAGTGTGGAAAGCATTCAAGAAAAAATTCACGCTTTAGAAATGGAACATTTTCCGAAGGTTATTGAAGGGGTACTTTTTGATAATAACTAGCGAATTTATTCTTGTATACAAATTTATATTTTAAATTAATTTTTATGATTTAAAATAATTCCCTATTTTTGGACAAAAAAGTCCTAATACAAGAAACATGAGTGTAACATTTGGAAAATATATCAATCAGAGAAGATCAGAATTAGGATACACTTTAAAAACAGTTGCGTCCTATTTAGATATCGACACTTCTACTTTAGGTAGAATCGAGAAAGATAAACGAAAATTAAATGTTGAAAATATTGAAAAATTGAGTGAAATATTAGAGAGTGAAAAAAGTAAACTCCTAAATCTACACTTGTCTTCAAAAATTAATAACGAATTAAAGGAATATAAAATTTATGAAGGAGAACTAAATTCAGTAAATGAGCAGTTAGCAAAATATATAACTAATCAAGAAAGAATAAAATTTCAACAGGATTGGAGAGAAAAAGAATTTATTAATCCTAATGCTACTATTAGAATCGGAACAATGTTTTCTGGAATTGGAGCAATTGAATATGCTTTAAAAAGATTGAACCTTAAAACCCAAATTCAATTTGCTAGTGATATAGACAATTTTGCTAAACAAAGTTATTTTGCAAATTATGAAATTGGTGCTGAAAATTGGTATAATAATGTTTTAGATATTGATGGAAAAAAATACAAAGGTAAATTAGATTTATTAGTTGGAGGAAGTCCTTGTCAGTCATTTTCTATGGTTGGGAAAAGAAAAGGATTTGAAGACACTAGAGGAACATTGTTTTATGAATTTGCTAGAGTTGTTAAAGAAAGTCAACCTAATGTTTTTATTTTTGAAAATGTTAAAGGATTAATAAACCATGATAGTGGGAATACGTTTGAAACAATTAAAGCTACATTTGATGAATTAGGTTATAAATATTTCTATCAAGTTTTAAACGCGAAAAATTACGGAATGCCCCAGCACAGAGAAAGAATTTTTGTTGTTGGTTTTAAAGATAATTCTGTTGATTTCGAATTTCCCGAAGCTATAAGTTTAGAGCATAAAATGCAAGATTTTTTAGAAGACTACATTGATAGCAAATACTATCTTAAAGAAAAAGGCGTTAAATTTGTTACAAGCTCAAAAAATAGGACAAAACGTTACACTCAAATTAATGGTAATATCGCACTTTGTCAAAAAGCTAATCAACAATTTAATTGGCACGGTGATTTTGTGTTTGAAGAACAAAGCGAAAGTGAGTTTAACG
This sequence comes from Crocinitomicaceae bacterium, assembly GCA_044348665.1. Classification (GTDB taxonomy): domain Bacteria; phylum Bacteroidota; class Bacteroidia; order Flavobacteriales_D; family Crocinitomicaceae; genus M2408. Next base: position 13,822 of record JBIKSI010000049.1, on the reverse strand, counting down.
AGTTTCTATTTAATGTAAATGAAGTAGAAGAAAAATATTATTTATCTGAAAAGGTTAGAGATTATGTTTTAAGTTCTGGAACAAAAAATTTTAAAACCTCTGTTAAAACTGATTTAGAAGTAGCAAGACCTTTACTACAATCAATGCACAAAATGCATCGTGCAGGAGTTGATAATTATGTAACTCATACTGGAAGAATTAGAAAACTAACTCCAAAAGAATGTTTACGATTAATGGGGTTTAGAGACGATTTTAAACAAGTTGTAAGTGATACCCAAATGTATAGACAAGCAGGGAATAGTATAGTTGTTGATGTATTGATAGCGTTAATGAAACAAATGGATATTACTAAATTTGCGGGTAAATGAACATATTTCCTATTCCCTTTAGTATAGCTAATGAAGTAGTTAAAAGAACTAAAAATGATAATAGAAGGTTAAAAGCTCATAGAAAAGATGGAGGCAATAATCTTTTTTATTTGGGAGTACCCGAGCAGTTTATAAATAAATTTCAAGATCCATTGAGGACGAAATTAATCGAAGTTCATAATTTATGTAAAGAACGATTAAAAGATAAAACAATACACCCTCAGACTTTACAAAAAGGTCAAGGAATAAAAGTAATGAATATAATAAATAAGCAATCATTATTGTCTTTGATTCCTTTTATTGACGCTTTTTTGAAACAATATTCCGACCTTTATCATAACCCTAATTTTGAACTTGAAAATGTTATACAGAAATTTAATAAAATAAATACTGAAGATTTGTCGTTTTATTCGGATTTAGTTTTTATTAGTGACAAAAAACAAGCAAAACCTTATTTAAAATGGTTTAATTATCATGATACTGAGGATGTTTTTGAATTGGTTCGTGAATTTTTAATACCTCATTTATCTTTTTTGAATTTTGAATTCGAATCTTTTACAGATAATATTATAACATTTAGATGGGATTTATCATACACAGTTACAGTGTTATATTCTTCAGATAATGTTGAAGAAATTCTTTCTAAGTCAATTGAAAAATTACATATTCCTCAAGATGAAATTAATACGATAAAAGAAGCTATAGCCAAAATTAGAATTGGACAATCAAAATTTAGAACCGACCTTCTTAAATCAAATAGAAATTCATGTGCATTTACAGAGATTTTTGATGATAAATTATTAATAGCAAGTCATATTAAACCGTGGAGTGTTTCAAACAACGATGAAAGACTCGATGAAAATAATGGTATACTTCTGACTCCAATGTTTGATAAGCTATTTGACAAATTTTTGATAACATTTGATGAAGATGGGAAATTAATCTGGACGCAGAGCAGATTAGATAAATTAACTAAAGAAAAAATAATCAAAGGATGTATTGTTGATTTGAATAAATTTAAAATGACAATAAATCAATCAAATAATGAATACTTTAATTACCATAGATTAGAGTTTAAAAAAAGAGAAAAAGAGAACTAAAGCTAAAAATTGATGGAAATTTTAATAGTAAATCACTCATACAAAGTTATTGATACCAAAGAAAAAATCACAATTGCTGATAGTTTTGTTGTGCGTCAAAATAAGATTGGTGGTGGAAATGGAGAAGCTAAATTATATATTGGACAAGATAATGACGAAACAAGAAATTTTTTTGGAAATAATGGATTCTCCATACCTTGTTTTCTATTGAAACAAGATTTACAAAAATATCTTGAAGAAACAAAGATTGAGTATCTAAAACCTGAACAACCTTATCTAAACAAAGAGATTCTACCAAATTTATGGAAGGATCGAAAAACAAAAATTGATTCATTACCTGAAAAAATAGAATTTCAAGTCGTTGAGCAATCACAAATAGCTGGGCCAAGAGTTTATGTAAATTCAGACGACCCTGCCTACAAAATAATTAGAGAATTATCTTTACCAAACATTACTTATATTTCTGTTATTAAATTAATGGATGAAAATGGAAGACTAAATTACTATTTTCGATTATTCGCTGACTATTTTGGTGAAGTTGAACACCCTTATTTTATTGAAAAAGAAAAAGAGGAAATTCAAGATGAACCAATAGATGAATCAGAAAAGAAACAACTTTTTAGAGCGAGAGTTGGTCAAGGTGAGTATAGAAAGAAATTATTAGACATGTGCCCTTTTTGCCCAATAACATTAATTTCAGATGATCGATTATTGATTGCAAGTCACATAAAACCTTGGGTAGCATCAGATGATTTTGAAAAACTTGACCCATACAATGGATTCATGTTAACACCAACTTTTGACAGACTTTTTGATAGAGGCTTTTTGTCATTTACAGATGATAAAAAAACAATTTTATCTCCCTTTCTATCTAATATGACCTATTCAAAACTCGGTATTTCAGACAATAAAATCATTTCACATTTACCAATTGAAGGAAGAGAAAAATATTTAGAATATCATCGATCAATGATTTTAAAAAAATAATCTTCTTTTACCTAAACCTTCTTTCAATTTTTCTAACAAACTCAGCCACAATTTCGCTTTCTAAATCCCATTTATTTAAATGGACATAAAATTCCAATTGTTTTTCAGCTTCTTGGAAGTTTGTTAGGGTATCAAGAACGTCAATTGCTTGATTAAAATCTTCTGACGAGCCATTGAACAATTCTTGTATGCATTGGTATTTTTCATTGAAACCAAAGGCTCCAATCAAGGTGTCTAATTTACTGATAAATAAATGCGTTGAATTATCGTTTGAATCTAAAATGCTTTTAAAAATGCTCACAGTTTTTACTTCTTGCTGAAATGTTGGTTCTACAGGCTTTGACTCAAAGGAAGTTGTTGCTTGACTTTCAACGATTTCTTCTTCTGTCGGTGCAGTGTTTTCTGAACGTACTTCAAATTCAGATTCTCTCAAGTGATCTTCGGAGCTACTGCTATCCATGTGATCCATACTTTCCTCCATGAAATTTGCAACTCTGAAATCCTCGTTCAAATCTTCAATATCATCTTCACCAGTATATTCGCTTGAATGATTTTCCACTTGCTCAAATTCTTCTTCTGAACGGTGAATAATTTCTTCCTCCAATTCTTCTTCCAAGGAATCTGTGGCAGCATTTTCAAAAATTTCTTCTTCCTCCTCGATTTCTTCTTCAACAAATTTTTCTTCTGGAACCTGATTAAACACATCGAAATCAAAAATTGCTTCTTTTGGCTCTTCTTTTTTCGTTTCTATTTCAAAAGGAGATTCCATTTCCTCATTTGTTACTTCAAATAATCCTGTTGAAGGCAAAGTAACTTGCGCCTCAATAGAGTTGTCAGAAGTAAGAAATTCGTCAGAAACTTCGTTCATTTTTGAAGGTAAAGCGATTTCCTCCTCCATGGTTTCCGAAATAACTTCCATGTTCATTTTTGCTTCACCAAACACTTGTTCTTCGTAGGCTTTATACCTCAAAATTAATGCTCTTTCATTTAATTCACGTGTTTGTTCAACGAGGGATTCAAGATCGTCCATGCTTAATTTCCCGCTGTGCATTTGATTAAAAATTGCTTCAATTGATTTTAGAAGTTCTTCTTTTGAGCCAAATTTTGACATAATATTATCGTTTTTTGAATTTAGTTATTTTTGATGTGCAAACTTATTTTTCAACAAAAAAGAAAAGTTTCGAACGCTTTAAAAGTTGATGTCTTTCTTATACTGACTTTTGCACGCTAAAATTAGGCAATAACATGCTCGGATTAAAACGGAGTTGAAAAAGTTTTTCTCTTAAAAATGTTAATAAGCTCAAGGAAGCAATTTGGTATAAATTTCAAATAAAAAAGTATGTTTTTAGAGCATTTTCCAATGGAAGGGAGACAACAAGGTTGGATTGAAGTAATTTGTGGATCTATGTTTTCAGGAAAGACTGAAGAGTTAATTCGCAGGTTAAAAAGAGCTGAGTTTGCGAATCAAAAAATATTACTTTTTAAGCCGAAAATTGATAATCGCTACGCCGAAAAAGCCGTCGTAAGTCATAAAGGTTCTTCCTTAGAAGCGCACGTGATTGAACATTCGAAAGAAGCTTTAAGTTTATGGAAAAACGAACGAATCATTGCCTTTGACGAAGCCCAATTTTTTGATCAGGAACTAGTTGATGTTTGCACTGAATTGGCTCGAAAAGGAGTTCGCGTCATCTTGGCTGGACTCGATATGGATTATTTAGGTAAACCATTTGGTCCGATGCCAGAATTGATGTGCGTTGCTGAATACGTTACGAAAGTGCATGCCATTTGTATGTCTTGCGGAAATCTAGCTTACATTTCAAATAGAATTGTGAATGAAGAAGGACAAGTGTTGGTGGGAGCAGTGGAAAAATACCAGCCATTGTGTCGAGGTTGTTATAATAAGGTGGCGAAGTAGAATAAATAACTCGCCCTAGCCCTGATTGAAATGAAAATCCTTTTTTTCTCAAAAAAAGATTGCAATGAAAAGCAGGAAAAAGCTACAAAAAAAGCGATGAAGTACCTGCCTCCATCGCTTATAATTAACTTTTATAGTTTTATTTTCTCAATTGAATATTTAATTCTTTCAATTGCTCCTCATTTAATAAAGATGGAGCGTCAATCATCACATCACGACCGCGGTTATTTTTCGGGAAAGCGATGTAATCTCTGATGGAATCTGATCCGCCCATCGTTGCAACCAAGCGATCCAATCCAAAAGCCAATCCTCCGTGTGGTGGTGCACCAAATTCAAAAGCGTTCATCAAAAATCCAAATTGGTTTTGTGCTTCCTCTTTAGTAAATCCAAGTAAATCAAACATCTGTGATTGCAAATCTCTGTCGTGAATACGAATAGAACCTCCACCCAATTCTACACCATTCATGGCTAAATCATAAGCATTTGCACGAACTTTTCCAGGATCGGTTCCAATTAAATGGAAATCTTCTGGTTTTGGTGAGGTAAATGGATGGTGCATGGCATGGTATCTTCCGTTTTCTTCGTCCCATTCCAATAGAGGGAAATCCAATACCCACAGTGGTTTGAAATCATTTGGATTTCTCAATCCAAGTTCATTTCCAAGGTGCAAACGCAATTCATTCATTTGTTTTCTAACCTTGTCCAAGTCTCCACATAACAAGAAAATTAAATCTCCTGCTTTTGCATTAGTTTTTTCAGCCCATTTTTTCAATTCTTCCTCTGAATAGAATTTATCAACCGAACTTTTTAAAGTGCCATCTTCATTGCAACGTAAATAAATGAGTCCTGTAGCTCCAATTTGTGGACGTTTTACCCAATCCGTAAGTGCATCTATTTGTTTACGTGTGTATGAATTTGCTTGTTCAGCATTGATTGCTAAAATAGTTTCTGCATTGTCAAAAACAGGGAAATCTTTGCCTTTAACAAGTTCAGTCATGTCTACGAATTCCATTCCAAAACGGATGTCTGGTTTGTCTGAACCATATTTTGCCATCGCTTCAGCGTAATCCATTCTTGGAAAAGCTCCGTCGAATTCAATTCCACGAACAGTTTTAAATAAGTGTTTGATTAATCCTTCAAATGTTTGCAAAATATCTTCCTGTTCAACAAATGCCATTTCACAATCAATTTGTGTAAATTCTGGTTGTCTATCAGCACGTAAATCCTCATCTCGGAAGCACTTTACGATTTGGTAATAACGATCAAATCCTGAAACCATCAACAATTGTTTGAATGTTTGTGGAGATTGTGGCAAAGCGTAAAATTCACCTTCATTCATTCTACTTGGAACAACGAAATCTCTTGCCCCTTCAGGAGTAGACTTAATTAAATAAGGAGTTTCCACATCTAAAAAATCTAAACTATCTAAATATTTGCGCGTTTCAAGTGCCACTTTATTTCTCAAACGCAATTTTTCTTGCACCGGATTTCTTCTCAAGTCTAAATAACGGTATTGAGCTCTAATTTCCTCACCACCATCTGTTTCATCTTCTATTGTAAACGGAGGCGTTTTTGCGGCGTTTAATACTGTTAATTTGTCAACGATGATTTCAATTTCACCTGTTGGCATGTTTTTATTTTTCGAAGAACGTTCGATTACCGTTCCTTCTACTTGAATCACAAATTCACGACCTAATTTACGAGCTTGCATGCACAAATCAGCGTTTTCTTCCAAGTTGAAAGCCAATTGAGTGACTCCGTAGCGGTCACGTAAATCAATAAAAGTCATTCCACCAAGGTCACGTGAGCGTTGCATCCAACCTGCAAGTGTTACTTTTGTTCCAATATGTTCTATGCGTAATTCGCCGTTTGTGTGAGATCTATACATTGCTTAAAATTAAAGGAACAAAGATACACTTTTGTATTCAAAATAAAAACCGCTATACTAGTTAGAAGTTAAAATTTGCTTCATTATTGCTAATTTAAGCTTAAACAATTCCTATTGTTCTAATAAATGCACCTTTAAACTGAATAGGTATTTGTAAATTATTTTTTATTCTTATCCGTTTTTAGTAAATTTGCCCTCACTAATCGCTAATACTTTTAGTTAACAAATTGATTTTCAATCATAAATATATAGAAAATGAAAGAAGAAATTAAAAAAATAATAGATTTAATGAGCAAAAATTTTGTTGCTCATCCTTGGCATGGAATCGAAGTTGGTGAAAAAGCACCAGCCATTGTGAACGCATACATTGAAATTGTGCCTTCTGATGCAATTAAATATGAAATTGACAAAAGTAGCGGTCACATCATGGTGGATCGTCCTCAAAAATTATCGAATCACATGCCGTGTTTGTATGGTTTTGTTCCAAAAACTTATTGTGATGAGCAAGTTGCCGCTTTTGCAAACGAGAAAACAGGTAGAACAAATATTGTAGGAGATTGTGATCCTTTGGATATTTGTGTATTGAGCGAGCGTTCCTTCAATCATACGAATATTTTGTGCGAAGCCAAAGTTTTAGGTGGTTTTAGAATGTTGGATGGTGGCGAAGCAGATGACAAAATTATCGCTGTATTAAAAGGTGACCAAGCTTATGGTAACATGGAAGATATTTCTGAAATGCCCAAAATGGTTATTGATCGTGTGCGTCATTTCTTTTTAACTTACAAAGATTTGGACGGAGCCGCAAAAAATGTTGAGATTACACATGTTTATGGTAAAGAAGAAGCTTTTGAAGTAATTAAACGTGCTTCTGCAGACTACACAAATAAGTATGGTGACATGCAAGAAAATCTTGTGGACGCCATGTTGAATGCTGTCAGCGTTAAATAAAGAATAAAATTTAGATTTAATGTGGCTATGGAATTTTCTGTAGCCATTTTTTATGCGCAAAAATGTTTGATTTTTGTTAAAACATGGCTTTCTATTAAAGTTTTCAGAAGACGCTAATTAAATCATAAATAAAACAAGTGTCTATTTTGAACTTAAATTGTCAGTCCTATAATTCCGATATAACATCAAAACCTTTATAACTTCCTGTAATTGCTAGACCAATAATTTCACTTGCTATTTTTTTCTCTTTTAATTTTATGGCAATTTCATTTATTGTAGCACCACTTCCGATGGCATCATCAATAATTAAAACGCGTTTATATTTTTTTTGATTGGGAACATAAAAAGTATTTTTGGCATTTGCTATTCTTTCAAAAATTTTAGATAATGCTTTTTGCGGCACAACAATTTGATTTTTTATTTTGTCAACTTTTATGGTTGGACGTTCAATTTTTAGTAAATTATGCAGGACAGTCATAATTTGAACTTTCCTATCAATGGTAGGTGGAACGAACAAAACGGCATCAATTTGTTTTTCGTCAATAAGTTTATAAACCCGTTGACGAATTTCTGTTACAATACGTTTCATTAAAAGTTTATTCTGACCTTGCTTAGCATAATGCATTAATGTACCAAGTCGTGTTTTTCCAAACCTTTCAATTGTATAAAAATCTAGGTAAAATAAATTATCAACCCCAACATTAATAACACCTTTCGTTTGAACAAGCTTTTCTTTTCCATCAATTAGTTCCTCTTGATTAAAATATATTAGGTATTTTTTACGAGTATCAATGTACTCAAAAATGGTTTTATTTAAGGGGAGATTTTGTTTATCGCACCAGTATTGCATGGCCTCTAATCCTTCTAATAAATTACCTAAAGGGTCGACAAGTATAAAATGTTGGTTTAAAAAAAGTTCGTTTTCAAATGTAATTGAGTTTACATAGGTATTTTTTTCCTGGAGTTTTAGAGAATAATATACTTTCGGAGCCTTTCCCAAAACCATAATTAGATTATCCTCCTCAAGTTCATTCAACATCCTATGTACATATTGCCTAGACACTTTTAAGTTTTCAGCTATATCATGCACTGTCATTTGAGAATGCTTTTTTAATAATTTGATGATTAAATTTCTTGTTTTCATAATACAAATATAGTTATTTACAGTAAATAGTTTACTGTAAACTAAATTTTTTTTGAATAAGCTGTAAAACCGTTAATATTATTAGCTTAAATCTCAATTATTAACTGGCTAATTCTTAAACAAAACTTTTGCTTTTTTTGTATCTGAGGATAAAAAATTAACAATATCTAATGAAGTTTTAAAATGAATTTTAACTGAAATTACTCGAATCAAATAATCCTTAAGTTTTCACGAATGGTTTTCATAAATTCAGAAGCAAAAACGAAGTCTGTCACCTCTTTATTGTCCAATTTTATAATTGATTTTGAATCACCTTGCCACCAATTTTTTTCAAGGTTCTATGAATTTGGGCGAGTCCTAAGAGAATAAAAAAGGAATCAAACATTTTACTTGATTTTTGTTAACAACTTTTTACAATTTGTTAATCAAATTTTTGCCAAAATCGTTTTTTTTTGATATTCGCAGAAAAATTATATCTTTATATCGTCACTTCGACATGCTCAGTGTGAATGAAAAAAATTATTTTATCTCTAATTTTGTTGTTTTTAGGATTCAGTTCTGTAAAAGCACAAGAAAACATTTTGCAAGAAAGTGGAAATGTAGGAATTGGAACCATAAACCCAACAGAAAAATTAGTTGTTCGTGGAAAAGTGAGTATTGATTCCATGTTAGTGGTAAAAGATTCCATCTTAGTTAACAAAGATATTCGTGTAAAAAAGAACTTTAAGGTAGAAAAAGATGTGCGTTTTACAGCCATCGACACGGTAACAAATTTAAATAATAAAAGTATTTTATTAATTCAGCCAAATGGAAAATTGGTAAAAGTGAGCCAAGATGAGTTAGCACAAAGTTTTGGCGATTTGTTTTATGAACCCAAAGGATGTACAGATGAATACAAAGCAGATCCAACTTGGATGAATGGCTTAAAAAAGATTTATACCAGATGTCCAGAGGTTTTTGTAGGAATTAACACAAATACTCCAAGAGTAAATTTGGATGTTGAGGGAACAATTTATGGCAAGCAGCTGTCATTTGGTTCTATTGATCCAAGTGCAATTAGCGATAATTTATTTACGGGAAAAGCTTACAATAACAACCCTAACAAAAATATTTTTAACATTTTAGGATCAAATAATGATGTTTTATTTAGAATGAATAATAGAGGAAATATGGGGCTTGCCACAGAAAACCCTAGGGTGAAACTTGATGTTTTAGGTACAAGTTATTCTGAAAAAATAGCTTTTGGAGCTATAAACCCAAACCAAATTGAAAACTATACTTTTGTGGGTAAAGCAACAAACGGCTTGCCAACTCAAAATGCCTTTACTATTTTAGGAGCAGACAATTCTTCTTTTTTAAATGTGGTAAATACCGGAAAGGTAAGTGTTGGAACATCAACAAGCACAGACGTAAAATTCAGTGTTAATTTCAATGCAGGAGTTTCATCAAACAAAGCATTTGTAAGTAACTACACAGCCGCTGGTGATTATTCTTATGCCAATATTCTTAATGTCGATAGAGATTTAACAAAAGCCTTAGCAATATTCAATACCACAACAAACAAAGAAAACATTGTGTTGTTTGGCGATGGAACTGTAAATCTTAAAAGACTTCAAATTGAGTCATTGAATGATTTACAAAAAACAATTGCTATGAAAAGAGCAGCGGATGGCAGAGAAACATTTGTTGTATATGGAAATGGAGACCTTTGGGCGACTGGTGTGCACGTAAGAGGAATGGGGAATTTCCCTGATTATGTTTTTGATAAAAGTTATCAACTGATGCCTTTGAACGATCTAAAGAAATACATCGATGAAAAAAAGCATTTGCCAAATATGCCGAGTGCAGAAAACATTGAAAAAGAAGGGGCAGATTTAGCTGAATTAAATCGCATTTTAGTTGAAAAAGTTGAAGAATTAACTTTATACATCATTGAGCAAAATACTAAAATAGAGGCTTTGGAGGAGCAAAAAGCAATTATTGCGGAATTAATAAAGGAAATTAACATTTTAAAAAGTAAATTTTAACTCTAGCGTTATGAGGTATTTGATTTTTTTACTTTTATTTTCTATTAAATTCAGCGGCTATAGCCAAATAAGTGCTAGTAACGCAACTGCTGCTGCTCAACTATTAGCAGGTGAAGGAGTTACAATAAGCAATGCACAATTTACTGGAAATGCAGAACAATTATCAACGTTCTTTGTAGGAGGAACTGACGCAAGCCAGCTTGGTATGGGGACTGGTGTTGTTATTACAACAAATAAAAGAGGACATTTGCAAAGTGGTGTTTCTAGTGAACTTGGTACCGATTTTAAAATTCCAGCGCAAAGTTTTGACGCTGACTTAAATGAAATTGCAACAAGTAATAACATGTATAGTACTGCATTTTTAGAATTCGATTTTAGACCGAAGGGCTCAACAATTTCATTTTCTTATGTTTTTTCATCCAACGAATATTACTCCTATACATGCTGTTCATACAATGATGCATTTGGGATCTTTCTTTCTGGATCTACGATTATCGGAAAAGAGAATGTAGCAATATTGCCTGGTACTTTGAACCCTGTTTCTGTTAACAGCGTCAATAGCGGAATCCCTGGAGCAAGTTGTCCAAATGCGATATGCCCACCAGACGTAAACACCTCACTATATAATGCAAATGCTTACTTTTATGAAGGTTCGACCAAACTTCTAACAGCAACATATAATGTGCAATGTAATCAGACCTATCGACTAAAAATTGCAATCTGCAATATTCAAGATGAAAATTTGAATTCTGCTGTTTTTATTAAAGGTGGTAGTTTGGTTTCTAATTTTTATTTAAATGATTTAACTATAGAACCATCTCCTGCTTGCGAAGGTTCTCCTTTAACATTAAAGGCAGAAGGATCACTTGGTTATATTTATTCTTGGAAAGCAGCAAATGAGCCTGTTTTTGCAAGTGGCTTAGACCTACAAGAAGTAACGATTCCAGCCACCATTTCAACCACCTATTCCGTTTCAATTGCACATCCTGATGGGTGTTCATTGCAACTTGCGCTCCCTGTTACCGTTCATAGCCAAAATAATGACCCTCCCACTTTGCAAGGTATAAATGCAACAGAAAAATATACAGCCTATGTGCAAGCCGGCCAAGAACTATGTTTTGATATCCCTTCTTTTGATGCGGCAAATGAGGAGGTTACCCTTGTGTGGGATGTTGGAATACCCTCAGGGTCTTTTATTAAATTTGGTTGGCCAAAAGAAACAGGAACATTTTGTTGGACCCCCACGCAAGAAGATATTGGTTGGCACTCTTTTCAAGTTTTGGTTAAAGACAACAATGCTTGTGACTCTAAGGAAGAAACTTATACTTTTCGAATAAAAGTTAGTTGTTCTTGGCACGAACTATGTGTTTCTTATGAAAATAGAATCCCGGGTATTAATCCATTGCCCGCATACACTTCCGCAGCACAATGTATAAATGCAGGAATTACTGAGCCTGTGGTGGTGGGTACAGATAATGTTGTTTTTGAAGCACCTGAAATTAATTTAGGAGATTTTTTTGATAGTCCAAATTCACCCTATTTTGATGCTATTTATAATGATTTTACTTCTATAAATGATTGCGAAAGCTGTTGTGATAACTTTACGGATTTCACAATTGATTTACCCTTGCCAAACATAATTACACCGAATGGAGACGGAATAAATGACGTTTGGTTCGCAAAAGACAATGATAACCCCCTTTGTGCGTTTAATGCTGTAGGATTTGAATTTTGGATCATAAATAGATGGGGAAGTTTAATGTATTATCAATCAAAAAATGCTAATTTGGCTGAAACATCTTGTTGTCCGTTTCAATCTACTCCTGTTTATGAACCGGGAAAAACCAACATTTTTTGGAATGGTTATACAAATCAAGAAGTATCTAGTGAAAACGAAAATTTATCCATTGGGCAAATAGTGCCTGCAGGAACTTATTTTTATGTGTTGAAACTTTATGGTTGCAATCAAAATAAAATTTACCAAGATTTTATTCAAGTTATTACAGGTTCAAATTTACCTCCAATTACAGAGAGTTTTATTCTACCAAATGGTAATAAGTCCCAACTTAGTAGAGATTCAATTGGTAAAATAAGCGTGATTGCTGAAATTTTACCGGAGCAAGAATGGAAAATAGAGTTATATCCAAACCCTGCCAAAGATAAGGTAAGCATAAATTCTACAATTAAAGATTATGAACTTAATGTTTTTGATGCAAAAGGTAACATACTGATTTCAAAAAAAATAAATTCTACCACCGAAGATTTTAATGTTTCTAATTTATCAAACGGGACTTATCGTTTTGTTTTAAAAACAGCAAATGGGGAAATTAAAGAAACATCACTACTAAAGCAATAGATATGAAAAGGTCAGCATTTTTAATTGCCTTACTAACAATTTTATGTTTCTCTTGCAAAAAGGAGAAAGTACCTGTTCCTGATGAGCAAAAGGAAAAACAATGGGAAAAATTTGTAGGGTCTTATAAAGTATATGATACTTTTGGGGTTTATTTGTTTGATGCAAGTATTAGCCATTTTTCAAAAATTAATCAATATGGTGGCTTGGTAGATAGCATTATAACAAAAAATTTTGCAGATATAATGGATTTAAAGTTTCAATTTAGTTATTTCAAAATACAAACGATTTTTGATATTGGGTTTTCACAACCCGCGTATGATAAATTAAATAATCCATGGAACATTACAACTAATATGCAAGACACTTTAACCCCAATTTTGGAAAACAATCTTGTAAATGACACCATGATTTTGTACTTTCGTATGACAAATATCACTTACTACGATAATATTTCCACTTTTTATTATTGGTGTGATTGCAAACATGTGTATGTTAAACAGAAATAAAATAAAAATTCTTGGGCTATTGTTATTTTTGGTCATAGCTTGCTCTTGCAAAAAGGAGAAAGTACCAGTTCCAGATGAACCAGAAGTGCAAGAATGGGAAAAATTTGTTGGTTCTTATAAGGTTTTTGATACTTTGGGGATCTATTTGTTTGATGCAAGTATTTCACATTTTTCTGGAATTAACCAATATGGAGTAATGGTTGATAGTATAAGAATAAAAAACTTTGCTGACACGTTAGATTTAAAGTTCCAATTTATTGAAGATACCTACAATAAAGCTATTATGAATATTGGGTTTTCACAACCCGCGTATGATAAATTAAATAATCCATGGAACATTACAACTAATATGCAAGACACTTTAACCCTAATTTTGGAAAATAATCTTGTAAATGACACCATGATTTTGTACTTTCGTATGACAAATATCACTTATTACGATAATATTTCCACTTTTTATTATTGGTGTGATTGCAAACATGTGTATGTTAAACAGAAATAAAATAAAAATTCTTGGGCTATTGTTATTTTTGGTCATAGCTTGCTCTTGCAAAAAGGAGAAAGTACCTATTACTGAAAAACC
>JBIKSI010000250.1:0-6788 GCA_044348665.1 Crocinitomicaceae bacterium | reverse complement strand
CCGTTGTGGCCCAGTTCAACCCGCCACCGGCCCCGTTGTTCGTCCAAGACCGGATGTTCGCCCCCGTCCCACTCGTCCCAATGGCAAATCCATTCCAGCTGGTATCCCAAGTCGACAGAATACCCTGCTCGGTGGCATTATTGCTGATGTAATACATCCAGAAGTTCACGCTGAAGTCAGCGTTGTTGGTCAGACCGGCGCTGCCGTAGGCATAGGATGCGGTGCCGTCAAAGATGAAATAGCCGTCGTTGGAGTCGGAATAGGTGGGGTTGCTGACGAAAGTGGCGTCATTCCCGCTGTAGCTCAGGTCATTCCAGGTTCCGCTGTTGGGGCCAAAGTTGGTGGCGTACTGATCCAGAAAAAGAGTCGCCCCCACGCAGTTGAACACATCGGTATTCTGGAAAGTCTGCCCCGTCACATAGGTGCCGTCGATTGCAGACTGTATGGTGTTGTCAGCGATGGTGACCGTGATGATGTCGCCGGGGGAAATGGTCACCCCACTCAGGGTGAAGACCATGGCCTCATCGTTGTAGACGGGGTCGGCTGTAGCTAGTGTTAGGGACGCATTGACCGGGGCTGCCGTCGTCGATGTGGTCGTGGTCGGGGTTAGGGTCGTGGTGGTGGTTGTGGTCGGCGTTGTGGTGGTAGTCGTAGTCGAAGTAGTAGTCGTAGTAGTAAAACCACCAGTCGTAGTCGACGTAGTCGTTGTGGTCGTTGGAAACGGCGTACCGGACATGGTGACCTCTTAAACTTTCGTCACCGTCACCGTTATGCCTGAAGTTGTAGGCACAATGGGTGAAGTGAAGGGAATCACCACAGTCGTGGCAGACTTGACAACAGGTTTGGGTGGAGTCCTGGGGGGCGGGGCTGGCGGATTTGTCGTACTTCTCTTGATCACGCCACTTGAGGTTCCACCAGGATAGACCGTCGGTGGGGTTCCCGACCCTTGGCCAGGACAACCACCGACACCACCCCTCGGCCTTCTCTTACATCGACGAGAAATACCAGCCATTATGCGACCCTCCAACATGGGTTATTCTGACCAGCCACAAGCCCACCGTCCGTGCCGTCCCAAATGAGTTCGGCGTAGTCGCGGGGGGCGAGAATAATATCGACAGCTTGCACACAGCAGAACCGGTTGGCGATGTCTGAACTGGTGCTGTTGTGCTTGAGGGTGAGGTTGGCCGTACCTGTGTTGTAAAGACGCATGGTTCGGCCATCGTAGTGCGTGCCACCAGAGGGCGGGGCAATTCCGGTCAAGTTGCAAGCGACAGTACAATTCATCCTTTGGAAATTAGAACCAGACAAAGCCAAGTTGTTGGTGGCTGCACTTATATTGGTCGTGGATGAAGAATTGGTTACAACATTACTTAGCGTGTGTACCCGCCACCTTGTCGTTGTGCTGTCATAAGTCAACATGACCATGCTGTTCGGCGGCAAAATCAAATCAGTTCCGGTTTCATTTGTGAATCTGTTTGCCGCAGTACTGTTGGCGTCTTCGTGTTTCAGAGTGATGTTGTAAGAACCAACATTATGAACCCAGATTACTCGACCGCTAGCATGAATCCATGTGGGTGTGCCGCCACCAAAACTAGTTGACCCACCAGGAGAAAATCCAGTCACATTGTAATTTGCAGTACTGCTCCACCTTTGCATTGCAGAAAAAGTGGAAGGAGTCAGATTGTTGGTGTTGGCTGTGATTGAAACATTAGTCGCTCGATAGGCAAGCGAACCACCATTTGAACCGCCGTCAGTAATATGCAGCGTAGCGTAGGTATTATTAGTACCATCGCCAACATAGGCCATCCCGGCCCCGCCATATCCTTTAATATGGGACCAACTAACCCGTATGTTGAAGCTACTGTTCCAGTTTAAGCTAGAACCATCAATCGCCCAAGAATAGCTGTCGTTTGTTACGCCATCGGAGTTAACAGAATTATTGCTGTTAATGCTGGTGGCGTAGATAGCTGTTGCTGTTAATGTGGTATTTGCATTATTGGCACTATTCCGAATGGCAATATTTGCCCCACCCAGTTGCAATGTCCCATCTTTGTTGATAATACTGCCCTTGCCGCCATCGTGTGAAAGCTGGATTTCGTCTGTGCCCGCCGTGCCGCTAGGCTGACGAACGACGACGATGCCGTTGCCTCCAGAAGTTGCCTGTAGGCCAGGCTGCAAAATGATGGAGCCACCTGCTCCAGTACCAACTCCATTGTTGGCCGCTATGGTTAAGCCAACACCAGCACCAGAAGTATAAGGATTAGGCGGCGGAGAAACATAAGGATTAAGATAATCTCTGCTGTAAAGATAGTTAGTTAAAGCAGAAGTTCCAGTTGTTGAGACAGCCGTCAAGGCTGTTGAATACCCGCCGACAACGCGCACTAGGCAATAAAAGGTTCCAGAATCAGTACCGACTGTTCTTTTGATTCGGAATTGAACATTATAGGTGTCAACTGGACCAAAAGCTTCTAATTCAAATTCTAGTGTGCTATTGTCTTGGCTGTTAGATGCTAAGTGTGGCGCAACAACGCCGGACTCAATCCCCCAGACAGTAGAATACCGATATCTTTTTGTTCGAGTTCTCGCAGTGCTGTTTACTGCGTAAACCTCAATTTCAAGTGTTGCAGCGCCATTGCCGTTAACTTTGAAAACATCAATATAATTGCCGACTACAGTCGGCAAAGATCCCGAAAAAATTCTTTGCCGATCAATCGTTCCTGTGTATTCCTGGATATTTGTTGTCGAACTAATGCTGCCACTAAGAGTGCCGTTAAACACACCATTTGAATCAATGCTTGCCAGAGCAGTGCCGCCGTTGTTCTGCCACTCCTGCAAATTTGCTGACTGCGAAGCTGCACCTTTTACGATCAGGCCCTTAGCAGTATTTGTACCAACAGCAATCTCAAGCTTTGCACCTGGACTTGTGATCGCCCCCAAGCCAACCCTACCGTCAAAATGTTCTTGTAAAATAAGCGGTCGGCTATTAAGAGAACTCGTGTAGGAATTTATAAAAGCATAACTGCTACTTGTATGATAGCCAATATTAAGTCTGGTATTTGAATCATTTGGGTTGGAAATCATCAACTGACCTGTTCCAGCATCAGTCGCCAGTCTCCTAATATCTAAACCTGTAGTGACCGGAGAGGAGGTGCCGATACCCACACCTCCACCATTAGCCTGAAGAACCACATTGCCAAAGTTAGTGCCGTAGGCTCCGGCGTAGCCGGTCCCACCTTGAATGAACACCCGTCCGCCGGTCTTGCCAGCCGAGTTGTCGGACTTGCCACCCAGCAGCATGATGTCGCGACCAGCCCCAGAGTTCTGGTCAGCCGGAGTCCCACTCCCAGCCCCCAAAGGCATCAAGACAACACGACCTGTGTAGTACTCGCCAAACTGAACAATGTTCGTGGTGCCCGTGCCCACAGTTGCGGTTCCACCGTTGCCGCCATCCGACATGTACGCAACGACGCGGGCGTGGGTCTGGGTTTCTGGTTCGGCGGTTGGCCAAGCTGCGATAGCCGTAGACACAGCCGTGGTGGAACGGGTGACATGCAGGGGTGCTAATGCACCCGTTGGGAAAGTGCCTGCGCTGAGACTGCCAACCACGAGGTCGCCGGTCGGGTCAACATAAACAAGGTTGGTGCCAGAACTATTCTGGACTTCAACGATGTTGGCCGTCGGCGTAGCCGCCGCACGAACAACTAGACCCTTGGTGCCCGCTGAAGTTGGAGCAACATAGACTTGACCACCGCCAGCAGCTGTAGTGGCTCCAAAAGCAACACTACCACCTGTGAAGTACGAAGTACTTCCCGGATGACAGTAAACAGTTACGGCGCCGTCAGAATACCTATTGAGGGCCAGAGCATTAGCACTATCGCCGATGTACCCAGAATACTTGCCATTCGCCGATATGTAAATATTGCCATCCGACTTCAGTGTTGGATATGCACCGGCAGAATAGCCTGGCAAATCGCCCGATAACATCAAAAAACTACCACCGCCACCGGTATAGTTTCCTGCCCTGATGTTGCCAATAACGTGGAGCTTGTCACTTGGCGATGTCGTGCCAATGCCCACATTGCCGTCACGCTCTACGCGCACCCTTTCAAGCCATGCGCCGCCTGTTGAATAGGTGTCAATTGCAAAATGTCTAGAAGCCGTATGTCGCAACGCCGTGCCAGCTGCTGCATTGCCAATGTAAACAATATCTGTGCCATTAGCCGGAGAGTCTGACCCCGAACAAAGCACCTGAACTGCGCCGTTAACTACAAACTTTAAGTTCATAGTTGTAGTGCCAATGCCCACATTCGTGCCATTATCAAATATCTGGCTGTTGCCAGCCGTAGTGCTACCCGTGAACTTCACGATGTAATTGGTTGTTCCCGATCCACCCAGTCCGCCGGAGGCGGTAGCCCAGGAGAGGGTTCCACTCCCATTCGTCGTCAGTACCTGACCGTTGGTGCCATCGGCTGTAGGCATGTTATACGGGTACATTTCCCCGTGAACCCGCCACTTCGTCGATGTCCCGTCGTAGGTGCATTGGACGATGCGGTTGGGGCCGAGAACGATGTCGCCGCCGTTTTCATTAATGAACTGGTTGGCAGCTACGCTGGTCTGGCTGTGCTTCAGGGTGATGTTGAAGGAACCGACATTATGGAGCCAAATTACGCGACCATCAACATGGACACCAGTACTGGGCGGGGCAATCCCCGTCAGGTTGTAAGCCGCCGACGAGGAAAGGCGTTGAAAGGCTGATCCACCCAAAGCCAAATCGTTGGTGTTTGCACTGAGTGCAGATGGAGTGTTTGCGGTATAAGCCAGAGAACCGCCACCACTAGAATAATTGCCAACGACAAGTTGTTGTTTGGAACCCCTGTAAAAACCAACATCTGTCCAGTTGATTGGATAAGTCGAACTGTTTGGTTCCCAAGCCCCAGTAGCATAATTGGAATACCACCAACCAGCATATACGGTTTGACTTGATGGATTTCCAAGAGCAATAACATTGGTGCCAACCGGATAAAGGCCAACCGTTCCGGGGCCAACCCTACCTATTTGCACACCGAAATCATTGGATGACTTCAAAATAATTGAACTTGATGTGCCATAATCCGCAACAGCAGTAAAGTTTTTTATGTGAAACTGACTGCCATCATGCCACATTTGCACTTCGTTTGTGCCAGCCGTTCCATTTGGCTGACGAACAATTAGCTTGCCATCCCCACCCGTTGTAGCTTGTAGGCCTGGCTGCAATAAAATGTTGCCGCCAGCCCCGCTTGTCAGGCCGTCCCCGGCCTTCAGCGTTAAGCTGTTGCCTGCCCCCGCCACCGTCTTCGTCACGCTGTAAAGCGTGTTGCTATATACTGTCCCACCCAAAGGTGCCAGCCTCACCAATCCCGACGCATCGACATCAATCATCGGCACGCCAGAGATGTCGTTGACGGAGAAAATCGTGCCCGTAGACAGATTGTTATTGATGGAGAAAAGCTGACCTGCTGACCCCTCAAAGCTCATGGTCCCGTTGGAATCATCAAGCAACTTAAGGGTGATCGGCACATTGCCTTTGCCGGTAAAGACAATGGTTGGTTGGGCCGTTTGGGAGCGGTTGGGGGTAATTACGATATTCTTGTCCGAATCAGCCATGATAAGCTCCTATATTCCGAAACGACCGCGCATAGCCACATAAATTCTGATAACTTCCTCTTCTGACAATACCCGGCTATAGGCCATCAGAAAGCTCAATTGAGCTTGACTTCTTTCGCTGGACGAGTTCCAGGCGCCGACACAGAATGAGGAAGGTCCGTAAACGCCGCCGTTATTGCTGCCAAGAGAAATGTCGTTGCGATATAGTGTCCATATATCAGAACTATAATTTCCTATACCTGCATATATCGCCCAAACAGTCCCGTCTGCCGACCCATTCACCACCCAGCCTTCGGCGTAGTATTTGTTTCCAGACCCGCCATGGTGCCCCAAGAGCCAGTTGCCGCCATTGGAACTCACCACCCTGCCGTTATAGGCAGACCCTGGTTTTCTTCTGGAACCCGTGATGATGGTGTGATTTACCGTCTGAAGGTTGGGACCACCCGTAATCTGACTGTCAACCCCGTTGGTCTCAAGGATGCCGTTGGCAGTAGCACTGTCAAACGCCACCGTATTCACAAGGGTGCCGTTATTTCCTCTTCCGCTTAGGTCATACAAAATAGTGCCGGTCCCTGGATAGGAATTGCGATCAGCAACGTCCCAGAGCATGACGAGACCATCGATGGGGATGTTTGGTCCTGCGTAAACGCTCATAGGCCGAACCTCCCGCGAGTAGCGTTAAAATTTTGCGTAATTTGACTGTCGGATAACGCTATGTTGTACATCCTGACTAAGGCTATGCCTCCAGAAAATTGCCTAGAACTTGATTCTCTTCCAATGATTATTTGTGTAGAGTTAATGTTTCCGCTAGTACCAGATGTGTTATCTGAAGTTTTTACGTTGTTTAAGTATTGGTATATTTTACCGTCCGCGCTGTTCCAAACACTTACGACATGATTCCAAGTATTATTGCTAATAGCTGCGCCGCTTTCAAAATAACCTTCTGGTGATTTACTATACCAGTAATTTGATAATTTTCTATTGGATTTGTTTAGACTACAGTAAAAACCAAAACCGGCAGAACTTTGAATAATTGTTGCTCTGTCTCCAACAGTTATATCTGTTTGAGGATATATAACAGCTTCTAGTGTTAAATTAGAGCCGTTAAATATACTTGATACGCTTACGCCGTTAGCTTGAAAGTA
>JBIKSI010000048.1:0-21945 GCA_044348665.1 Crocinitomicaceae bacterium | reverse complement strand
CAAAACCTATATTTTGTTCCTTTTTCATATTCAAAAGTATGAAAAAATATTGAAAATAAGAAGTTTTTCAGACTTAAGTTATTTACAATCAAGTTGTTAATAACTAATTTGCCTTGCAACGGTCTTATAATTTGTTAATAAAACTTGTTTAAATTCAGTAAGTCTTATTAATAATCATATTATTAGGTGTCTGATTTCTAGCCATTTGGCTAATTTTTTGGATTTATTTTCTTGTTTTAAAGCGAAATTTTCAGGTAATTCAACTTTATAAGCTTTGAATAGGGAGAAATTTGTGGAGGCAAATAAGTAATTATTCCAAGAACTTGAATTTTCATCGTCAAATTCTTCTTCTTCTTCAAATAATTCCTTTTCAAAAACTAATTCGTCTGGCAATAATTCAGAAAAATAGCTTGATTTCTTTTTTGTTGAATTCTCAAATTCATTTTCTGTGAAGGCTGAATATGAGGTGAATAGCAAACTTGAAAACAGTAAAAATACTGTTAATACACAAGAGATTTTTCCGATATTTTTGCTTATATTGTTCATTTGCATCTACAAAATTATGTTATTTTTTCAATTTCAATTCTATTTAACATTTTAATAACAAGTTGCTGAATTTTTTTTTGGAAAATTGATCAAGAATGAGTATTACCTTGTAAACCACCTGTGTGGATAAAAACTATTTTTTGATTTTGAAACTTTTCATTTTCAATTATTTGTAACGTTCCGTAAAAAGCTTTTGCTGTGTAAACTTGGTCTAAATGAAGTTCGAAATCGCTTCGCATTTTTGACATAAAATCAATTAGTTCTTCATTAATTTTTCCATAACCTCCAAAGTGAAATTCTGGATGAACTTGAACTTTTTTCAATAATTCTTCCACAGTTTCTGAATCAAAAAGAGCCTGATTTAAGATTTTTCGCATTTCTTCCAAGGAATCAAATCCTTTTAGAGCAGGAATAACATGTAAAGTCTGATTTTCTTTAAGCGAAAGTAAAATGCCACAGCTTGTTGTTGTGGTGCCTTGGGAAATAAATAGGTGATCAAAATCTTGCTTAATTTCCTTTGTAATTTCCTGACAACCAATCATTCCATAATAATTCGAACCGCCTTCAGGAACGATGTAAAAGTCAGGAAATTCATTTTTTAAAGAATTCAAATAATCGTAATCGCTTTTTTGATGATAGTTTTCGCGACTAACAAAAATTAATTTCATTCCCAATGTATGACATTTTTTTAACGTATGATTCGAGTTCTCGTTCAGTTCATCTCCTCTAATAATCCCTATTGATTTCAAATTCAATAAATTACATGCTGATGCAGTGGCTAACAAATGATTAGAAAAAGCTCCGCCAAAAGTTAGAATTCCACTTTTTTGATTTGCTTTTGCTTGAAGAATGTTGTATTTTAATTTTCGCCATTTGTTACCCGAAACATCTTCATGGATGAGGTCGTCTCTTTTTACAAAAATCCTATTACCATTAGAATTTAATCCTTTGATTTCTTGTAAAATCGATTTCTTGGTATCGAAAATTGTATCCATGACAGAAAATTATGGTAAAATTAACAAATTTTAAATGCTTAGTTGTTTTCTTTTATTTTTGACAACCAAAATTATATAATTTTGTTCTTAACTTATGCAGAGACAATTTATTTTTCCAATCGTACTAATTTCGCTCCTTATTTTTGCTGAAATTGCTTCCTTTTTAGCCTTCAAAATTTATTTAAATTCACTTTCAACGGTGAATGTGAAACGTTACATCTGGATTTGGTGGCTTGTTACTTCTGCAATTTATATTTTTTCGTTTTCTTCAAGATTGATTGAGCATACTTTCACAAAAAATCTGATTGTCAATATATTTTTCATTTTTTTAATTACTAAATTAATCATTGCTTTAGTTTTTGTCCTTTTTCTTTTATTAAACTATTTCAGATCTTTTTTTACTTCGAGCAAAATAGAAAATGTGGCTGAATTATTGAATTCTCGCAGATCTTTTGTTTCAAAAGTTGCTCTTTCTTCGGCATTAATTCCATTGGCAACATTTTCTTATGGTATTATTCGAACTGCTTATGACTTCAAAATTCATAGAGTCAAATTCAAATCACCAAAAATATCAAATGCTTTTAAAGGCTTTAAGATTGTTCAAATTTCCGATATTCACACTGGAAGTTTACAAGGAAAATATCAGTTGCAGAAAGCGGTAAATTTAATTTTGGAATTAAAACCGGATTTAATTGTGTTTACAGGAGATTTGGTAAATAGCAAAACGGAAGAAGCATTTGAATTTGAAGATGTATTGTCGCAATTGAAAGCTCCCCATGGTGTTTACAGTACACTCGGAAATCACGATTATGGAGATTATCATTCCTGGTCAAGTGAAAATGAAAAGGAGAAAAATTTTGAAGAGATGCTTCATTTACATGAGCGAGTAGGGTGGAAGTTGCTCAATAATCAACATGTGAAAATTGTAAAGGAAAACGATTTTTTTACCTTAATAGGAGTTGAAAATTGGGGCGGGAATCTTAATTTCAAAAAGTATGGCGATCTATCAAAAGCATATCAAGATATGGACGAAAATAGCCTTCAGATTTTACTTTCCCACGACCCAAGTCATTGGAGAATGCAAGTACTACAAGACTATCCTAAAATTGATTTGACTTTGTCAGGACACACCCACGGGTTTCAATTTGGAGTGGAAATCCCTGGTTTTAAATGGAGTCCGTCCAAATATTTGTACCCGCAATGGGCAGGTTTATACCACAATGAGGAACAAAAACTGTACGTTAATCGTGGTTTAGGATGCCTCGGTTATATGGGAAGAATAGGAATCAAACCAGAAATAACTTTGATAGAATTCTCGTGAAGAGGTCCAAATTAAATGGTGCACTTAGTCAAGATTTTACCAACTTAGCAAAATCTTTGGCAAAGTAAGTCAAAATGCCATCTGCTCCAGCACGTCTTATGCTTAATAACATTTCACTCATGGTTGCTTCATAATTGAGCCAGCCATTCTGGGAAGCAGCGTAAACCATGGCACATTCTCCACTAACGTTATATGCAGTAATCGGTATTGGGAATTTTTCTTTTAGCATGTGAATTACATCTAAGTAACATAATGCAGGCTTAACCATCATCATGTCCGCTCCTTCTTCAAAATCCAATTGTGCCTCCAATAAGGCTTCTCTTTTATTGGCTGGATTCATTTGATAAGTTTTTTTGTCTCCTGATTTTGGCGCTGAGTCCAAGGCATCCCTAAAAGGTCCATAAAAAGCAGATGCATATTTAGCAGTATAAGACATGATACTCACATCTTTAAAGTTTTGATCATCTAATGCGTT
Source organism: Crocinitomicaceae bacterium (assembly GCA_044348665.1). GTDB lineage: Bacteria > Bacteroidota > Bacteroidia > Flavobacteriales_D > Crocinitomicaceae > M2408. The sequence continues at coordinate 18,608 of JBIKSI010000048.1, read as the reverse complement.
TCTTAAATAGGAAATTCTGCCATCCATCATATCAGAAGGACCCAAAATGTCAATACCTGCTTGCGCCTGAGCAATGGCCATTTTAGCTAAAATAGGTAAGGTTTCATCGTTTAAAATTTTCCCGCTTTCAACCAAACCATCGTGACCATCCGAGGAATAGGGATCCATTGCAACGTCACTCATTAAAACGATTTCTGGGAAATTTTGTTTTAATTCACGTATGACATCCAAGTAGTAATTGTCCTGAGAATAAGAAAGTGTAGCTGTTTTATCTTTTAATTGCTCCTCGATCGCTGGAAACAACACATAAGTCGAAACACCCAGTTTTAAACAGGTTTCAACTTCGGGAAGTAACTTGTCAATGCTCCATCTAAAGTTGTTTGGAAGCGATTTAATCTCCGTTTTTATTCCTTTTCCATTTTGAAGAAAAATTGGATAAATTAAATTTTCAGCTCCTAATTTTGTTTCTTCCACCATGGATCGAATTGCAGCACTTTTCCTATTTCTACGCGGTCTAATTAACATTTTGAATTTTTCCTCAAACTTACTTATTTTTTTCTTTCAAATTAAAAACCGGCTAAAAATATTGTTCATTTTTCACTTGAAAATTAATAGCTAAGAAAAAATGTTTCGTTTTTTCAAAAAAAAAGTTTGCGAAATACAAATAAATAGTTATTTTTATCGATGAAATTAGACATTTCTAAATACAAACAATATGAAAATCCTTATAAAAAAAATCTTTGTCGCCCTATTCTTCGCTAATATCCTAGCTTCATGTGGTTCTGGTGAAAAGGACAAAGAAAAAGAAATTGATGAAGAAATTTTGGATCCAAACAGTTCCTTAAATACAAATTTTGATGGTAAAATATTTAGTATTCCCTCTCCAGTTCAAACTTCAATGTTAATAAAGGATGCGAATTTGCCATATACTGAGAGTTTGTTAAATGATACTGAAAAAGTGAGTTCCTATACTACTGAATCGAAAAGAGCCTTGAATTTAGGTATTTACGGAACAGATCTAGGTTATACAACTTTGTACAGTCAACATGCAACATCTTTAAAATATTTAAAATCCGTGGAGAAATTGACAAATTCCTTAGGATTAAAGGGGGCTTTTGATAAACGTTTTATGGATCGATTTGAGAAAAACAATACCAATCAAGACTCTATGGTACGCATTGTTGCAGATGCATTCAGTAAAGCAGATAATTTTCTAAAAAATAACGACAGAAAAAATGTTTCTGTATTGATATTAACAGGAGGTTGGATTGAATCGCTTTACTTTGCTTGTGAGTTGAATAGAAGCAAAAGTAATCAGAAAATTATAGAACGAATTGGAGAACAACAACAAACCTTATCTACCATCATTGAAATTTTGGAACTTTATAACAAAAATGGGATTAACGATGATATTTTATCTTCTTTAGAAGGATTAAAATTAAGTTTTGATAAAGTGACCATCGAGTATGAATACGTTACACCAAAAACTGATGCAGCAAATAAAATTACTACATTACAGCACAAAACTAAGGTCAAAATGGACTCCAATGTGTTGAATATGATCACTGATAAAATAAGTACAATTAGAGCATCAATTATCGAATAAGAAGGAACTATGAAGAAAATTACATTTTTACTTTTGTTGGCAGTATTAGTATCTGCAAAAAGTTTTGCTCAAGATTGTGAATCAATCGTTAATGTTTGTTATTCATTCCTAAATGGGAAAAATAATAAATCGAAGTTTGTTTCTGATGGACAAGTTTACACAGCATTTCTTGATCGTGAAAAAGCGGAGTTCAAAACAACTTTTTTTGGAGGTTCAACCTACAGAATTGTCGCTAGTGCAGGAAAAGAAGATGAATTCGTGATTTTTACAGTACGGGATATGGACGGAAACATTTTGTTCACAAATAAAAATTACAAAAATTCTCCTTATTGGGATTTTAAAGTACCTTCAACGATTCCCGTTGTCATTGAAACTGAATTAGATTTAGATAAAAAAGTAACTGGTTGCGCAGTAATGCTAATCGGATTTAAAAAATAACCAAAAGTACCACCTATTCCATGAGTGAACGCATATTTAAAGCGCTGATGCAGCTTTTTGCCATTATTGCAAAAGTTGATGAAATTGTAGATAATAGCAACGAACAAATTGAAAGTTCAAACGGTAGAAGGATCATAGAATCATTTTTACGATCTGAACTAAACGCCTCTTTAGTAAGAGAATATATCAAAATGTTTGATGAGTTTTTGATAACACATCACATGAGCACTTCTAAAAAAGATGGAGAAAGAAAAAGAACATCTCTTAATTCTGTAAAAGTACTCCGAATTTGTTCGCAAATAAACGAGGAATTGACACAACGTCAAAAGATGATTGTACTTTTGAGAATCTTTGAGTTTATTCATGCAAATGAAAATATTACAGAACAAGAATCTGAATTCGTCAATACAGTTGCTGAAACCTTTAATATTGATGCAAAAGAATACGAAAGAATAAAAAAGTTCATAGAAATTAGTGGAGATCAATTAATTGATGAACCAAATTTCTTATATATTTCATCAAATTATTCGGATTTTCAACATGCAAAATCCATCTATACGGATGGAATTGAAAATGTGATTCGTGTTTTAAGAATTGAAAGTGTTCACATTTTGTTCTTCAAATACTACGGTTCTGATGAATTAAATATGAACGGTCAGATTATTCCAAATGATCGTTACCATATTTTAAATCAAGGTTCTACCGTTAAAACATCGAAAAGTCAAGCCATCTATTATAGCGATGTTGTTACTCGTTTTTTAAATGATAAAAATGAGGAAAAACTAACTTTTACTGTTAATCAGATGAAATTTCACTTTGATAGTGGAAAAATAGGTTTACATGAAATCAATTTTTCAGAACAATCTGGAAAATTATTGGGTTTAATGGGGGGGTCTGGAGCCGGAAAATCAACTTTACTTAATGTCTTAAACGGGAATTATACTCCCTCACATGGTTCTGTTAAGATTAATGAGATTGATGTTCACAAAGAGAAAAATAAATTAGAAGGTGTTATTGGTTTCATTAGTCAAGATGATTTATTAATTGAAGAACTAAGTGTTTTTCAAAACCTTTTTTATAATGCTAAATTGTGCTTCAATAACCTAACTGACAAGCAGTTAACAAAAAAGGTCGTTGATTTATTGTCTATGATTGGCTTGCAAGAAGCCATGCATTTGAAAGTTGGTTCACCTTTGGAAAAAACAATTTCTGGAGGACAAAGAAAACGTTTGAATATTGCTTTGGAATTGATACGTGAGCCTTCAGTTTTATTTGTAGATGAGCCTACTTCTGGATTGTCTTCCCGGGATTCTGAAAACATCATGGATTTGCTAAAAGAGTTAGCTTTAAAAGGTAAATTGATTTTCGTTGTAATCCACCAACCTTCGTCAGATATTTTTAAAATGTTTGACCGTTTACTTTTGTTGGATCAAGGTGGATATCCAATTTTTGACGGAAACCCAATTGATGCAGTGGTTTATTTTAAAATGAACGTAAATCACGTAAACTCTAGTGAAAGAGAGTGTTACACTTGTGGAAACGTAAACCCTGAACAAATCTTCAACATCATAGAGTCTAAAGTCGTTGATGAATATGGAAATTTAACTAAATTAAGAAAAATACTTCCTGAGGAGTGGAATGAAAAGTTTCATAAATATAAGGAAGAAAATAAACACAATGATTCGCTGAGGGGAGACATCAAATTGGAGGGCATGCCTGCGGAAGTTCCAAAAGGAGATTCTAGAATTCCAAGTAAATGGAAACAATTTAATGTGTTTTTCAAAAGAGATATTTTAAGCAAGTTAGCGAATAGACAATACATGCTGATAAATATGCTTGAAGCCCCAGTTTTGGCTGCTATTTTGGCATTTTTCGTGAAGTATTTTAACGATAAAGGATCAAAGTCAGAATACATCTTTTACGAAAACATGAATATTCCTCAATATTTATTTATTGCGGTTGTTGTTGCTTTATTTTTAGGTTTAACTGTTGCTGCCGAGGAAATTATCAAAGACAAAAAAATCCTGAAGAGAGAATCCTTTTTGAATTTATCTAGAAGAAGTTATATTCTTTCCAAATTGGGGATTATGTTTATTATATCTGGAATTCAGTCACTTACTTTTGTTTTGATAGGTAATTTTATTCTTGAAATTCAAGGTATGTGGCTAGAATATTGGTTTATCTTATTCTCTACTTCTTGTGTTGCAAATGTGATGGGATTAAATATTTCATCCGCTTTCAACTCTGCAAAAGTTATTTACATCACTGTACCGCTTTTAATTATTCCGCAATTGTTATTTAGTGGGGTAATCGTGAAATTTGAAAAATTACATCCGCTAATTTCAAAAGTAAATGAGGTGCCTTTTATCGGAAATGCTATGGTATCTCGTTGGGCTTATGAAGCTTTAATTGTGGTTCAAGCGAAAGATAATGATTTTCAGAAGAAAACCTACAAATATCAAGTTGAAGTAAGTGAAAGTGGCTGGAAAAGAGATTATTGGATTCCACAAATTAAAAATAAATTGGAATTAATTTCCACTAGCAAAACGAGCAAAAAAGATTTTGATAAGGCAAAAGAGTTATTGATCAATGAAATTACCAAAGAAGAAAAGATTTGGTCTAATTTCAAATGTAAATCTTGTGTGAGTGATTTGGAAAACCTCAAATCGTACAAAAATGCTTCAAAAATCAAAGAAAATGTAGAGTCCTTTTTGGAAGTAATTAAAAAACAATATAACTCAACTTTTAACGATAACACCGAAAAAATTGATAAAATAATCAATCAAATTGGCACCAAAAAATATCAAAAATTAGAGCGTGATTATTCTAACGAAAGTTTACATGCATTGGTTACGAACCGTCAGGATATCGAAAAAGTAGTTGAATCAAAAGGCGAGTTGTTTCAAAAAGACAATCCAATTTATTTAGATCCTAAAGATGAACGATTCTTGGATGCACAATTTTATGCACCAACAAAATATTTTATGGGCATTAAATTTGACACGTTTTGGGCAAATATGTTGGTGATTTGGTTGGTTGTTATTTTGTCTGTTCTTGCACTGTATTATGATCTTTTAAGAAAATTATTAGAAATTTTCAATAAAACTAAGGCTGAATAATTTGTTGCGTATTGTAGTTTTCGGATTAGTTTCTTTGTTAACAATTGGATTGGTTTCTTGTGGGATTACTTCAGTTGTAGATGAAGAAGAAGAAGAGGTGGATGAAACCCTACTTCAAACAAAAACTATTGATTACACTTTAACAAATCTTAAGGGTAAATTTGAAAGTAAAAAAGGTGTTATGAATCCGATTTCTTGTTATGGATTTAATATTGGATTTCTAAAATTGCCCAATGGAAATGAATATGTTGTTTGCTTTGACCAACTTAAAAACTCTAATGATTTAGATGTTAATTGTGTTGATGAAATCAGTGTAATTGGAGAATTTGAAAGTAAAACCATAAAATCTAATGGTGCTTGTCCAGCTGGAACCATGGAGATCTTTTACGTAAAGGATTGGGAATGCAAGTAGATTTTGTAAACTAATAAACAAGAAAAAAGCATGTAATCAATTTACATGCTTTTTATTTATGAAATGATTTTTGTATTTTTTACATCAACATACCACCACAAACATTGATTGTTTGACCAGTTACATAAGCAGACATTTCTGATGCCAAGAATACACATACGTCAGCAACATCTTTTGGTGAACCACCGCGTTTTAATGGAATTGAATTTCTCCATTCTTGCACCACTTTTTCATCCAATGCAGCAGTCATTTCAGTTTCAATAAATCCTGGTGCAATGGCATTACATCTAATGTTTCTAGAACCTAACTCTTGCGCAATAGATTTAGTAAATCCAATCAAACCTGCTTTAGAAGCCGCATAATTTGATTGACCAGCATTTCCGCTAACGCCAACCACTGAAGACATATTGATAATTGAACCTTTTCTTGCTTTTAACATTGGTTTTTGTACCGCTTTCGTTAAATTGAATGCTGATTTCAGGTTGGTGTTAATTACTTCATCCCATTGTTCCTCAGTCATTCTCATCAACAACGTATCTCTTGTTATTCCAGCGTTATTGATTAGCACATCAATTGTTCCAAATTGAGCAACAACTTCATCCACAAGGTATTGAGCTTGATCGAATTTTCCTGCATCAGATTTAAATCCTTTTGCTATTCCACCATTTGCACATAATTCTTTTTCAAGTGCAATTGCTTTTTCCTCCGAAGAAATATAAGTAAAAGCAACAGTTGCGCCTTGTTTTACACATTCTTCTGCAATTGCCTTTCCAATCCCTCTTGAGGCTCCAGTGATTAAAACAATCTTACCTTCTAATAAACTCATAATTTTATTTTTATAAAAAACCAAAGATACAAATAAAACTTTTTTCTACTAATATTTATTAAAAAAACATTGTAAGTACTTTACAATTAGCTCCTAAATGAAAAAAAAGTGATTTTTTCTTTACTTTTTTTTGTTTTTATTGAAAATTGGTTTATATTTGTCGTAGGTTTAGTTGTAAAAGGTAGTTTAGGTTAAAGAGAGTGGAACGCTAGTTTCACTCTTTTTTATTTTATAGGATTATTTTTGGTAATTTTAATTAAAAAAGTCCCAAGTAAGTCCTAATCGAATGTAAAATGGAGTACTAGGAATTGATTCAAAAACATACATATCTTCGTTCGTCCAAAAATAATTTATATTTTCAAGTTTTAGGAAAAAACGAAATTCTTCTATTTGAAATGCAGTTGTAAAGTCAATTTTATAGCGATTTGAGATTGAACTTGATTGATTTTGTAAGGTGAATAAACCAATTTCTGTTCTGTAATCCAATAAATTATTTTTAGTTAAATAAGCGAAATCTGCCGCTAGCAGGAAGTTTAATTTTTTGGCAGCAAATAATTTCTTGTTAAAAATTATCCTAGTTCTAAAATCAAATTTTGGAATAAATTTTAGGTCTTTTGAGAATTGATTTATAATAAATAGAGGTTGTAATATAAAATCACCAACTTTTACATTTGCTTTTAAGTTGAAACTCAGTAAGGATAAATTATTTAGAGTATCATTTCTCCATGTGTCGTTAACAAAATAGTAATTATTCTTGAGGTTTTGATGATTAAGACCGCCCTTTATTTCAAGTGATTTGTTGATTCGATACTCAGCAAGAATTTCGTTTTGTAAAGTGAATTGGTTTTCAAGTTTCGTTAAATTCCAATTGTTATTGTTCGAAAAATAAGACCGCTGAAAAAGACTGGGTAATTCATTTTTAAGCACATTAGAATAAGACAGTCTTAATTTACTTTTTGAATTTAAATTCAGCCTAAAATAATTACTGAATTCTTGGTTCGCGCCAATGAAATTAAAACTAAAAGAATTCGAAACATGGAAAGATTTTAGTCGCAAGCGTAAATTTAAAAGCAGGTCAAGTTCATTTGTGTCTTTATCCTTACCTAAATTGTAGTATTTCCAATAACTATGATTTACTAAAGCCTCGGCCTCAAATTGCTTGCTAAATGCATAGATTCCTGCTGCATTTTTTAATTCGGATACTTGATATTGGTCTTGTGTAAAAAAGCTATCAATAAAAATATTGGAATATAGGGTACTTAAATTCGCATTACTTTCTGTAAATTTTCGGTTTTGTATTTCAAGTTGATTGTGAATTAGTAATCCCAAATCTTTCAGTGAATCTTGTAGAAAATTAAAATGATTTTTGTTTGACAACTTGAAATAACTCAGGTTCGTTTCAGCCTCTGATTTTCTGACTTTTAAAAATTCAAGTGGAAATTCTTGCACACTTTGTGCCGTATCTAATCCTCCGTTATTTGAAAAAAATGAGTTTGAATGGTAGATTTCGTTGTAGTTTTTATAAAATTTTCCTTTATAATATGATTTTAGAATTAGGTCCTGATTCTTATAACTTCCATTTCGAATCATGTCTCCCAAGGAAGAACGATTAATTTCAATGTTTATTCCAAATTTCTTTGATAAAAACTGCTGGTATTCAGCATGAAGCATTTGCAAACTTTTTGATCCAAACGAATATTGAAAGCCTAAATGGGGCAGGGAAGAGTATTTAAAGTTTGTTTCTTTAATTTTTCTAAATGGAGAACTTAAGCTTGAAATTCCTAATTCGTAATTATTTTGAAAATTCCCAAAAGGATTAAATAGATACCCTCCTGAATTTAGACTTAATGTTCCTGTGAAATAATCGGCAACAGAATCGATTTTTTCTCCACCAGTTCGGTAGTTGTATTTAATTGTGTCTAAATTGTTAAATGAAAAGAAGTCTTGACCAAAACATTTTAGCGCAAGCAACAAAAAAACTAAGGTAAGATTTTTCTTCATTCTTTATTATCACAATTTTAGCTCAAATTTAGTAAGATAAATCCTTATTTTTCTGTAAAGCAAAGAATTTAACTTTTAAGCATAAAAAAAGGGGGTAAAAACCCCCTCAAAGTAACTATACTATTAAATTACAATTTATTAATCTTAACTGCTAAACCAGATTTAAGGTTATTCGCTTTGTTTTTGTGAATAACATTTCTTTTAGCTAATTTATCAATCATAGAAACAACAGCTGGGAACAAAGTTTGCGCCTCTGATTTTTCTGATACTGCTCTTAATTTTCTTAGAGCGTTACGAGTTGTTTTATGTTGGTATTTATTACGAAGTTTTTTTGACTCGTTGGATCTAATTCTTTTTTTAGCTGACTTATGATTCGCCATTTTTTTTGTTTTTAATTTTTGTTAATAAAACTTGCAGCCCATAGGAGAATCGAACTCCTGTTTCCAGGATGAAAACCTGATATCCTAACCACTAGATGAATGGGCCGTATTATTTTCAGTGTTTTGCAGCCCATAGGAGAATCGAACTCCTATTTTACGGATGAAAACCGCATGTCCTAACCGTTAGACGAATGGGCCAAAAATAATTTATTTCAATTGCTATTAATCTTACAATTTCTTGCTCAATTTTCAAGTCTTTTCACCTAATTCCTTTGAATTTGGAGTGCAAATATAGTGACAAATTCTGAATTGACAAATTTTGATTCAACTTTTTTTATTTTTTTTGCAAAAAATATTTAATAGATTCTTTAAAGTATTCATTTTCAGTGTCAAAATAATTATTTGAAATCAAAATAATCTTCATCATCTTTTGAAAACTTAAATCCAAGTCTTTTCCCAGTTTGGAGGTTTAAGCTAGAACTAATTTCTTGTATTTGAAAAACATTCACTTCAGACATCATCTCAAATGGCGGTGTCAATAATTCAAATTGAGTTGCAAATGAAAAAGATTTGTAAAGAATTTCCCTAAGCATATCATCGGAAATAATGCTTTTCTCAACATCTTTAAATTCAACGCCTAAAGCACCTTTTCCTTCAATGAAAAAATGTCCTTCTTTGTTGATGAAAATTCGTCCAATTAAATAGCCAGGATCACTATTCCTTCCCTGTAAGATCGATTGAGCAAGGAAATTGTATATGTAAATGATACCAAAGTAGCCGTTGTCTCGATTATTTTTTAGGTATTTTAATTTCCAAAAAGGATGATCGTCCGGAAGTAAGAACACATTGGTGTGCAAGTGGAAAAATAATACATCACTACCAACAAATAATTGCGATTCATATTGTCCCTTGTCAAGGTACTGCATTCGAATTCTTGAATCAGTTATTTTTTCTCGCAAAAAGTTTACTTCTTCTTGCATGATTTTTTTGAATTTGGTAAAAACTTCCAAAGCATCAGAATGGATGTCTTGTTTTAATGCAGCTTTACTCTCTAGTAAATTGATGACCTTCGATCTATTTTCTTCTAACATGGTTCACTTTTTTAGTATTTATATTCTTATTAACAGAATTTCGCATTTAATTGTTTGAATTAAGTGGAATATTCTCCTTGTCATTTAAAGTTAATTTTAAAATGCTTCACTCTTATTTTCTGAATTTTCTCTGAATTGAAAATATTAGAATTTTTTTTGTGATGTACAAATATAAGAAAGGAATTGATGTTGCAAAACAAAAATGCTATTTTTGAAGATGTTTTGGTGAATGTTTCACATTGATTCTATAAAGTTATGATACCTTCTAAGGACGAAGAAAAGTTAAATTTGAGAAAATTACACAAGATTATTTTTGATACTAATGAATTTGTTTTCAAGCATGAATTCAGGTTTAGTGAAAAGTTTGGAGTTGAAATTGGAAGGTTTTTATTAAATCATCATGTTATTCTTAACGTGGAAAATGTTATTTCGATTGAAAATGAAATTGATTTTTTGGAATATTATGATTTCAGTAAACTAAATTTTTTTGATATTAGCTTTTGTAAAAAAGAAAAAGTGAATGGCGGCTTTCTTGTTGGTGCGATCAGTGGAGATTTCTTTATAATGAACGAGAAAAAAGATATTGTAATTTCGACCAACATTGGTGAAAAAATTTTTACATTTAACGAGTTTATTACATTTATTAGCTCTCTGATTAAATTATCAATTTTGAACTATATGGATGAATTAAGACCAGACTCTTTCAAAAAGGAATTAAGTTCAATAAATGAAGGTTCAAATTATCGAAGTTTTTTGAAAAAGTATTTTGATCCAATGTTGAATTAAATACTATTTCCATTTAGCAAATTTATTATCCAAAGATTAAATGAAATCCCTAATAAGCCTTCGCCAATACCAATCGTTTTTTTGATGGCAATCCAGTCACCATACATTTTCCTTCTTCGTCTGGTGCATCTAATGGAATACATCTAAATGTTGCTTGCGTTTCTGCTTTAATTTTTGCTTCTGTTTCAGCAGTTCCATCCCAGTGTACCAAATAAAAACCTCCTTTTTCTTCGATTTGAGTTTTAAATTCTTCGTAAGTATCCACTTGGTGCATATTTTCCGCTCTGAACTGTAAAGCTCGTGCAAACAAGTTTTCTTGAATTTCTTCCAGTAAATTTTGAATGTAAGTTTCAATATTATCTAAAGAGAGCGTATTTTTTTCTTTCGTGTCGCGACGGGCAATTTCAACTTTATTTTCAGCTAGATCTCTTGCTCCAATCGTAACTCGAACAGGAACTCCTTTCATTTCATATTCAGCGAATTTCCATCCTGGACGACGGTTATCATCATCGTCGAATTTCACTGAAATACCTAATTTTAACAAGTTTTGTTTGATTTCCAATGATTTAGCTTCAACTAATGTAAATTCTTCGTCGTTTTTATATATTGGAATAATTACCACTTGAATTGGAGCCAATTTTGGAGGTAAAACCAAACCTTCGTCATCGGAATGTGTCATAATCAAAGCTCCCATCAAACGTGTGGAAACTCCCCAAGAGGTTGCCCATACGTGGTCTAATTTTCCTTCTTTGTCTGCAAATTTTACGTCAAAAGCTTTTGCGAAATTTTGTCCTAAAAAGTGTGAAGTTCCTGCTTGTAAGGCTTTTCCATCTTGCATCATTGCTTCAATGCAATACGTTTCATCCGCTCCGGCAAAACGCTCACTTTCTGTTTTAAATCCTTTTATGACAGGCATTGCCATGTATTGTTCAGCGAAATCGGTGTAAACTTCCAGCATTTGTTCAGTTTCCGCAATGGCTTCCGCTTTTGTTGCATGAGCTGTGTGACCTTCTTGCCACAAAAATTCAGTGGTACGCAAAAATAAACGTGTACGCATTTCCCAACGCACCACATTTGCCCATTGATTAATCAAGATTGGTAAGTCGCGGTAAGATTGAATCCAGTTTTTGTAAGTGCTCCAAATAATAGCTTCACTCGTAGGACGAACAATCAATTCTTCCTCCAATTTAGCTTCTGGGTCAACCATTAATTTCCCTGGATTATTTGGATCGTTTTTTAGTCTGTAATGCGTCACAACAGCACATTCTTTGGCAAAACCTTCTGCATTTTTTTCTTCTGCCTCAAATAAACTTTTCGGAATAAAGATCGGGAAGTAAGCATTGGAATGTCCAGTTTCTTTGAATTTTGCATCCAAAACATCTCTCATTTTTTCCCATATTGCAAATCCGTAAGGTTTGATAACCATACAACCTTTGACACCAGAATGCTCCGCTAAATCAGCTTTTCCAACTAATTCATTGTACCATTTAGAATAATCTTCCTTTCTACTAGTTAATTTTTGTGACATCTGAAATTGTTATTTTTTTGTTATAATGTGGTATGCTTTTTGCTATATTATTTTGCAAAGTTAAAAAATTAGTTTTATCTTTGAGAATATTATTCATTGGTCATTTAAATTATATAATATGAAAGCACTAAAATCACTTTTCGGCATAGCACTTGGAGTCAGTTTGGTTTCAAGTTGCGCAGGAATTTCGCATGTAACAGATGATGATGTTTATGTAACAAAAGCTCCAGCTTTGATGGCTTCAGAAGAATTAAATGATGAAACATCTTATGATAATTTTAAATTTAAGAAAGATAGAAATTTAAATAACACACGATTTGGGCGAGATGAAAACTTTTCTAGTAACTTTATTTTCGTTCCTTATGTTGGATTTGGCAGTTTTTCCACATTCAATAATCCATATTTTTTTCATTCTCAGTCAGGAATGATGTATGGAAATTCAATGTTTTTTCAATATGGATATTATGATCCATTTTATAACCCTTACTATTACGGAATGTATGGAAATTACTATTCTTGGAATGATCCTTACCACAATACAATTTTTTACAATCCAAACTCAAACCAGTCTAATTCGTGGCAAAATACAACTAGCAGTGCTGGTAATTTTCACCGCGGACCAAGAAATAGCATTGGTGGAGTAAATAATGCCCGAAGAACGAGTACCAGCGGTATGAAAAGTATTGCTTTAAATTCTACCAGCGGTACTAAAAAAGGAGATTTTTCTCGCACAAGCAGTTCCAGAACAGAGATTTCAGACGCAGGAACCAGAAGTTCAAAAGGCAGCACCACTGCAAATTCAAGCGGACGTTCAAAACAAGTCACAAGTGGAACAGGATTATCAAGAAATGGAGTGACCGTTTCCTCGACCTCAAGCAGAAGAGATAATTCATCTTTTTCGACAGGAGAAACAAGGTCTAGTTCTGGTAGAACTTATGAAGGAAGTTCAAACTCTGGACGAAATTCTGATGTTAAAGTTGGAGGAAATTCCGGTGGTACAGTGAAAAGCGGTGGAACAACAAGTCCGAGATCTGGCGGAGGTTCAACAGGTTATGGAAGAAGAGGGAATTAACAAGTGTATTTCATGAAAATTGTTTTCATTTTTTGTTTCATTTTAGCGGGAACAATTTCTTATTCTCAAGATGTTCGCGACCTTGTGCGTTTTTCAGAAACTCAAGTTTTTGGTTCAGCTAGATTTGAGGCAATGGCAGGTTCATTCGGAGCGTTGGGAGCAGATTTGAGTACTGCAGCAATAAATCCCGCTGGCTTTGGCAGGTATTCTTCCTCCACTGCTTCTTTGGCTTTTCAAAACACGAGTATTCTTAATAAATCGGTGTTTAGCGGCACTGAAACGCAAAATTCGCTGAATAGTTTTAAATTAAATAACCTTGGTTTTGTAATTACAAACGATGCTTCAGAGCAAAATAAAGGTTTTCTATACAAACAAATAGGTTTTAGCTACAACAGAATTCAAAATTTTAAGGATAATTTTTCCTATTCTGGACAACAGTTTAACTCTCTTTTGGATTATTTTTGTACCATTGGAGATCAAATTTCACCAAGTGATATTTATTCAACACATCCATTTTCGACAGCATTAGCTTGGGATACGTATGCAATTGATGAAAATGGAAGCGGAGGTTATGTTCCTCGATTAAATTATGCAGATGTTATTCACCGTAGAACAATTGAAAGTGTTGGTGGAATTTCTGAATATAATTTCACCATGAGCGCCAATTATATGAATAAATTATACATTGGTGGAAACATAGGATTTCGAACAGCAAAATTTGATGAGACCTACAATCATTTTGAAGTAGCAACAAATTCAGAGGGCTTAAGTTTGGATTCCTTTCAATATCAATATCATCTCAAAACAAAAGGAAGTGGAACCAATTTTAAGATTGGAATGATCTACCTTCCAATTGAAAATATTCGTTTGGGATTAAGTTTTCATACACCAACCTTTTTTGAATTTACTGATAATTTTGATGCGGATATGACATCTTACCACAAAGACACAACTTACAGTATTATTGAAGAATATAAGCCTTATGGAGATTATAAGTACCGTTTGCGAACACCTGCTAAATTGATTGGTTCCTTTGCAATTGTATTAGGAACTCATGCCTCTATTAATGCTGATTTAGAAGTGGTAAATTACAAATGGGCGCATTTAAAAACGACTACTGATGAAGCCTTTGAACCATTTGATTATTCAGATATTAACAAAGATGCACGTCCGCAGCTTCGAACGGTTGTAAATATGCGTTTAGGTGGAGAAGTTGTTTTCAATTCACAATATTTTTTGCGTGGAGGAATTGCGATTTATCCATCTGCTTATAATCAAGATTTGAATCCGAGTAAAGGAACTCAAATTTTTTCGGGAGGACTTGGTTTTAAATGGAAGAATAAAAGCATTGATTTAGCCCTTAAAGTGGAACATCAAAACTACAATTATTACGCCTTTCCTGAAAGTTTAACCGTGGTAAACTCTTTCAGAAACGGAATTATTTTGAATTACAGTGTAGGGTTTTGATGTTTTTTTGTTGTTCATCTCTCAAGGTATCGCAGCTTTAATTTTTTAACACTTACTAAAAAGGTTCTCAAAAAAACCAATAAAAATTATTCACAAAGTACACTTAGCATTAGTGAAAATTAGCGCAATTCGTGGCTAAGTAAACTGACAATATTTGATGGTAAATAATAAACAAAATCAAACAACTAGTGAATTAGCTTTTACTTCCTGTTGAAATTTAGTTTTATTTAGTTTCGAATTAATCCATGCATTGATATCAAAATATTCAAGTAATACTTGTTCATGGTGATCCTTTAATAATTTTTCAACCTCTTTTTTCATTTCCTCAAAAATTTCAATTTGCACAATTTGATTTAGAGATTTCGAAAGTTTACGTATGTTTTTGATTAGCACATCTTCGATTTTGTAATCTTTTTCGTATTTACTTAAGTACCTGTTTGTGGATTTAATAACATATTCCAAATAATCATAATTTTCAAGTTCAAAGTGAATAATTAGATTCAACAAACGACTAAAGCTGTAAATATCTTGACGTAAATTTTGTTCATTATCGTTCAATACTTCAATTAAGTAGGAAAGTGCTTTTTTAAATTCTCCAACGCCAAAAAAACTGTAGGCTTTGTTGTATAAAAATAGTAATTCTTGCTCTTTACTGATCTTTTCGCGAATTAAGCTCGTTTTTTTGTCAATCTCAGAAATTAATTCAACGGATTTTTCAAATTCACCCATTTTATGCAACAAGTTTAACTCTTGGTTGTATGAATTACTGAAAATTTTGATGCTAATATCAGTCGAACTGAAACTTTTTTGTTCGCCTAAATTACGCAAATCAACAATCATTTGTCGCGCCTGATCAAAATCTTTGTTGTCGATGTAACATCTAAGCAGGTGAAACAAAGTCATAACGTATCGTTGCGCCGAATCTTCTTTTATTTTTGGATTGTTATCTAAAATTTCTCGAGTTCGATTAAAAAACTGAAAACTATCGTCGTAATTTCTATTTGTCGCAGCACACAATCCTTTTATATAGTAACACATCGATGCCGCTCGCGTTGAAATGGCAGTATTTTTCCCTTTAATTAGGTGGTAATCAGCTATGTCTTCAACAATTTTTCGTTCAGCTTCGTTTCTTGTGAAACCACCACTTCTAAAAATTAAATTTATTTTTGAATAAACAATTTGATATTCAGCTAAATTTCTAAGTTTCGCAATAACAGTTTCCTCTTCCTCAATAAGTTCATCCAAATTTGTGGTGAATTCTCCTTCTTCGTAGGCTTCTTCCAAAAGTCTTTTTTGCCAAGAAATCAATTCAAACCAGTAGTAAAATTTTTCGTAATCGGCTGCCATACCTTTTGCTCGGGCAACAAATTTTTCACATTCCTTGTACAAAGCCTTGTTGTAGAGAATTTCAACATTTTTTATTTCTTGTTTCAAAATACTGCTGATGGATTGCTCACCATGGAAGGAACGCAAACTTTTCAAAATCAAACGATATAGGTGATTTTTCTCCGAAGGAAGGTGTTTGATAAAAGTTTCCTTTTTGAAATCTTTTTTCAAGGCTTCTTCATCATATTCTTCTTGTTTGTCAATTACATCAAAAATTTTCAAGTAATTCTTGTCCCCAGATTGCAGGGCAGAAGTCATTTTAAAAAATCTTTTTTCAGATTTACTAAGCGATTTTACAAGTTTGAATAATTCTGTTGACGGCTTCATACGAAAATTTTTAATCGTATAAATTTAATCATAAATGTGAATGCTTGTATTCCTACCAATAAAAAAAATAGCTGCTTTTCTTGAAGTCCTAACTAATCTGATTTAGCCTTTTTTGTTAAAATCAGAAGTGTTATTTGGTGTTTAGATATTTTAGTTGTATCATTTTCCCATTCCGATTTTTTATGATTTTCAGGATTTTAGTTAAGCAAATATTTGATTTTCAAATTATAATCAGAAAATACTATGTTTATTTCAACTTCACAACAGTACCTTTACTCAATATGGCATCTTCTTGTTCCAATTGATTGTATTTCATCAATTGTTGGACTTTTACACCTTCATTTTGAGCCACCATTCTTAAGGTCATTTCTTCCTTAACAACGAGTTGTTTCTGAACTTTATTTTTTCTTTTTTTAGGTTCCAAGTAAATAATGTCGCCTGCAACTAAGTAATCTTTTCGTTCGCCAAATTCATTGTATTTATAAAGTTGCCACATTCCAAGTCCAAATTCTTTTGAAATTCTGTAGTAAGTGTCACCTTTTTTTGCAACAATGTATTTGATTTTATTTGCGTGAATTTGAACTTGATGTTCATTTGACATCAATGTTTTTACCACTTTATTTTCAACTTCTTTTTTGACTATTTCGCTTTTATCAGTATTTTCTTGCATTTCATTCAGGTCAAACTCGTGCAATTTTAATTTTTCAATGATGTCAATTAATCGTTGTGGATAAGTTGAACTTGTGGCATATCCTGCTTCTTTCAAACCCTTTGCCCAAGCTTTGTAATCTGTCATTTTCAGTTTAAAAAGGTCTAAATAACGAGTTCTGGTTGTCAAAAATAGACTGTGATCTTGGTAAGATTTTTTCGCATCCTTATATTTTCTGTAACATTGACTTGAGCTTCCTTCTTCTTTGTAGAACGTTTCGCCTTTCCAATCGCTACATTTAGTACCAAAATGATTATTTGCCTCTCTAGCAAGTAGTGAGTTTCCGTTTCCACTTTCCAAAATTCCTTGTGCCAAAGTAATACTTGCAGGAATTTTATATTCGTTCATTTGTTGAATCGCAATTTCTTTCCACATACTCACATATTCTTCTTGAGAATATTTTTTTTCATTTTCTGCAAAGCTAAAAAAAGCTACTAAAAGACTTAAAATCAGAGTGATATTTTTCATAACATAGGACTTATAAACAATTTAACGTGAGTTATTAACAAAAGTTACAATTATAAAGGGATTTTTTCTTTTGGGCGCCATTTCGAGCTACATCTTCTAGTTGCCTCGTAAAAATCTACCTTGCTTTATCAGTTTATAAGAGCTTCTTTCAGTCGCTTTATAAACTGATACCAAGGTGTTTTTTCCTTCGTCAAGCTATTCAATTTCGCTCGGGCGATTTTGAGACAGACATTGAGATATTAGACTTAGGACAATAGACTTAAGACACAATGAGTAGCAACAATGAGGTATTAGAACTAGTAGTATATTAATAAAGCTTGATTTATAAATTTGAACTAAATCTCACTGTAATAATTGTAGAGAAATTACAACTTAAAAACATTTTTTATTTTTAAGTAATTTTAGTATCTTTGTATGAGATTCTTTAAAATTCGCGAGATACAATTCGGATATGGCTGCATTTTATGATTTAGATGAATTAATAGGTTTATGAATAATGTAATTGTTGAATTAAGCCAATTCTAAAAAAAAACTTGATTATTGCCATAAATGAAAATCCATTTTCAGGAATTGGTAAACCAGAAGCATTTAAATACAACATGAAAATATATTTCTACTTTTTCTTTTTTACATTATTCTTTAACTCTTGTAGCAATAAGCCTACAATTTTAGAAAATGTGAATGATGTGACTGCAGATTCTACCTCCTTGAATCTATCTTTTTTATATTATGACACATTAAAAATGATATTCGTTGATACCAAATGTGGCGAATGGGGTGGAGATTCAAAGAATATCAAAGTATAGTTAACTATTCTTTTAGTATACACTTAATACTGTAACCAAGGGAAAAGAAAATCATTATATAAATAGGGTCTGCTGAAAAAGTCAGACCCTAATTTGAACTAGATTTGAGTATTTCCTATTAGAAAAATAATTTTGGTGAATACTCAAAATTTTTGAAAGGATAATTTTTAGGCAATACTGTACTAG
>JBIKSI010000159.1:0-6839 GCA_044348665.1 Crocinitomicaceae bacterium | reverse complement strand
ATTTTTTATAAGTCATTGTTTTGTTGTTATTGCTTAGAAGAACAGAATATTAAATTTGTGACAAGCAGTTTGATTTTTTATTGAAGCTTTTCCTGCTGTCCGCTGTATCTCCGATGATTCCGATAGAAATCGGAACGGAGGATGCCGCTTCCATCAGGGCTAGGGCTTTTTTACATCAAAGGCGTTTTTAGCAAGAACTTCAAAATTTATTGTTTTGAATTGCCAAGATATTTCCCGAATTAATGTAACTATTGAAATTAACATCATTTTCTGCTTTATAGATAATGATGCCGTAGGAGAAAAAGCGAAGCTTTTGAAGACCAAGCGATAGTGCCGGGATAATGTTTTTAACGACGGATCTAGTCCGTCGTTAAAATGAATAATTTAGTCGTTTTTGGCGTGTGTTTTTGTTTAAAAAACCATGTCAAAAACCTGTAAAATTAATAACTCGGGAAATAAATAGGCAATTCAATAATTGTTTTTACTTATTTTAAGAATTCTTATTACTTTCGTGAAAAAAACGCAATGCTTGTATTCGTTGATAAAATAACAGAACGCTTAATTTACACCTTCGATTTTATTTTTTCGGATAGAAACATTGCATATCAATTTACAAACGATTGGTTTTATTTTGAAAAATTTGAGGGAAACAAGTTTTCCTATTCTGAAAAATCCCAAGTAAATGTATTGGCTATCCAACCTGCTTCCGTATTATTTGATGAAGAAATTTATGCTTATGCATTTACAAAAAACACCTTTTACAAGGAGGAATGTTTAGCCTTTGAAAAAATAATTGATCCTTTTGCGTCCATTTTTTTCATTCTTTCTCGAATGGAAGAATACACCGTAAAACAGCGCGATATTCATGATCGATTTCAACTAAAAAACAGTGTATTGCACAAATATCAATGGTCGAAAAAGGTTATTTGCGATCGCTGGGCGGAAGACATTATTCAATTTTTGGAAAAATGTTTTGAATGCAGTCTACTTGCTCATAAAATTCCAACAAAAGTGATTTGTACCTTGGATATTGACAATACCTTTGCTTACAAATGGAAAGAAGGTGTGAGACGTTTGCTAAGTATTGGGAAAGATTACCTAAAAAATGACAAAAAACGAATTTCTGAGCGAAAATTGGTCGAAAAAGGCGAATTAATTGATCCTTACGATACCTTCGACTACATAAAATCTTTGTCAACTAAAAAGGCAGAACTTATATTGTTTTGGTTGCTTGGCGATTACAATAAATACGACAAAAACATCTCTGGAAACGACGTCCGACATCAACAATTGATTCAGGAAATTGCAAAAATTTATGAGGTCAATTTGCATCCAAGTTACGAGTCAAATGCAAGTAATTTAATTCTCAAAAACGAAAAAAAGTTAATAGAATCCATCTTGGGTCTAACAGTTATAAGTTCACGTCAACACTTTTTGAAATTAAAAATTCCAAGTACCTACAAAAATTTACTTGCTGAGGGTTTCACTGATGATTATAGTCTTGGATTTGCCGAAGACTTCGGTTTCAGAGCTGGAACTGCGCGTTCTTTTTATTTTTTCGATCTACAAACAAATTCAAAGACAAATTTGCGAATTCACCCATTTGCGTATATGGACGGAACGCTTAATTTATACCTCAAATTGACTCCCGAGCAGGCAAAAATAGATATTCAAAATATATATCAGGAAGTTGCAAATTTTGGTGGTGATTTTATTTTTATTTGGCACAATGAAACCATCAACAATCAAGGTATATGGGAAAAATGGTTGGACGTGTTCGAATATTCAATAAATTTGGGAAATGAAATTTAAACTCGATACAGAAATTCCAAATTTTCAAAAAAAGATTCATCATAAGAAAGGATTGATCTTTTATGGAAGTTGTTTCTCGGATGAACTTTCAAAACACTTTCAAAATGGTGGTTTTTCAGTCTGTGCAAATCCTTTTGGAACCATTTTTCATCCCTTGGCTTTGGCAGAAAATTTAGCTCGTATTTTCGATATAACAAATGAGGATTTTCGAATTTTTGAAGCAAATTCTAGTTTTTATTCTTGGTCCTGTTCTAACCTTGTTTCGGCAAATTCTGAAAATGAATTAAAAGAAAAATTGCTTCAAAGCACCAAAGATTTTGAACAAAAAATTGTAGAAAGTAGTCATTTTTTCATCACCTTTGGAACTTCATTCGCTTATCATTTAAAGGAGAATGATGAGGTGGTTGCAAATTGTCACAAGCAAAACTCAAATTTATTTGAGAAAAAATTAAGTGCTATTGCCGAAATGTTTGAAGTTTGGAAAGATGTGCTGACTCAAATTTACGCACTTAATCCTGCCATTGAAGTAGTTTTTACTGTTAGTCCTGTAAGGCATTCCAAAGACGGATTGATTGAGAATAATCGCAGTAAAGCGAGACTTTTTGAGCTAATTTCAGCATTGGAACAAATCTTTCCAATTAACTATTTCCCTTCCTACGAAATTGTCATTGACGAACTTCGTGATTACCGTTTTTATGCAAAAGACATGGTTCATCCAAATTCCTTGGCAATTGATTATTTGTGGGAAATTCTCAAAAAGAGTTTTTTCGAGCCAGAAACATTACAACTTTGTGAAAAAGGGGAAAAATTGAGATTACTTGATCAGCATAAAATATTAAATACGGACCAAAAAGTCATTGCCGATTTTATAGTTGAAAAGCAAAATAAGATTAATCGTTTTTTGAGTGAAAATCCAGATTTTAGGTGGTGAAAGAAGGTTTTTTTTGAATAAGTTTTATGTTTCCTAAAAAAATTAACAGCTTAATCGTTTGTTAATAACTTTTTACAAGTTGTTAATCAAATTTTTGCCAGAATCGCTTTTTTTTTTGGATATTAGCAGAAAAATTATATCTTTATATCGTCACTTCGACAAGCTCAGTGTGAATAAAAAAAAATGTTTTATCTATTATTCTTTTGTTTTTAGGGTTCAATTCATTAAATGCACAAGAAAACATTTTGCAAGAAAATGGGAATGTGGGAATTGGAACGATAAACCCAACAGAGAAATTGGTAGTACGTGGAAAAGTGAGTATCGATTCCATGTTATTAGTAAAAGATTCGATTTTAGTTAACAAAGATATTCGTGTAAAAAAGAATTTTAAGGTAGAAAAAGATGTGCGTTTTACAGCCATTGACACTGCAACAAATTTGAACAATAAAAGTATTTTGTTAATTCAGCCAAATGGGAAGTTGGTAAAAGTGAGCCAAAATGAGTTAGCACAAAGTTTTGGAGACGTGTTTTATGAACCCAAAGGATGTTCAGATGAATACAAGGCAGATCCGACTTGGATGAATGGCTTAAAAAAGATTTATACAAGATGTCCAGAAGTTTTTGTTGGAATAAATAACAATACTCCTAGAGTAAATTTAGATGTAGAGGGAACAATTTATGGCAAGCAGTTATCATTTGGTTCCATTGATCCAAGTACAATTAGCGATAATTTAATAGCAGGAAAAGCAAACAATAACAATCCTAATAAAAACATTTTTAACATTTTAGGGTCAAATAATGATGTGTTGTTCAGAATGAACAATAGAGGTAACATGGGGCTTGCGACAGAAAACCCGAGGGTAAAACTAGATGTCTTAGGTACAAGTTATTCTGAAAAAATAGCTTTTGGAACTATAAACCCAAACCAAATTGAAAACTATACTTTTGTGGGTAAGGCAACAAACGGCTTGCCAACTCAAAATGCCTTTACTATTTTAGGAGCAGACAATTCTTCTTTTTTAAATGTGGTAAATACAGGACAAGTTAGTGTTGGAACATCAGCAAGCACAGACGCAAAATTCAGTGTTAATTTCAATGCTGGAGTTTCTTCAAACAAAGCATTTGTAAGTAACTACACAGCCGCTGGTGATTATTCCTATGCCAATATTCTTAATGTCAATAGAGATTTAACAAAAGCCTTGGCTGTATTCAATACCACTACAAACAAAGAAAACATCGTGTTGTTTGGCGATGGAACTGCTAATGTTAGGAGGGTGAATATTAATTCTGAGATTAGAGCTAATGAAGTGGGAGCTCTTTTTATGATTCAAAATTCTGACAGAATTTTATTAAATGTTGATAACTCAGGGAATACAATTGCAAGAAAAATTACAATTACCTCTGATTTACCAAATACAGATAATAGTAATCTTTTTGTGGTTCAAAATGCAGAAAAAATCATACTTAAAGTTGATAATCAAGGGGCTTTAAGGTCAAGAAAGATTGTTGTAAACCAAGATTATTGGGCAGACTTTGTTTTTGAAAAGGATTATCAATTGATGCCATTACATGAATTGGAAACATTTATTAGAATCAATAAACATTTGCCTAGTGTACCATCTGAAAAAGAAGTTCTAGAAAATGGAACAGATTTAGCTGAAATGAACAAAATTTTGCTACAAAAGGTGGAAGAATTGACCTTGTATCTACTAGAGCAAGATAAAAAATTACATGAGCTAGAAGAAAAATTGGAAAAACAATAATTGTAGGAAAATTATTACAAATGGAAACAAAGTATTAAAAATGAAACACATTTTAATTATTTTTTTAACTATAATTTTAAATAATAGATTATTATCTCAGACTATTAATGTTCAAGTAGGTTATCCATTGTACCTCATAAATCTCCCCAATAAATCGAAACCAATTGAGTGGAGAGATTTTGCGAACATTTCAGGAGTAATTGGTTATAGTAAATATTTTGCAAAATTTAAATTTGATTTTGGTTTTGAATATGCATCAAAAAAATATTCATATACGTTTTCTGATCCTAATTATAAATTAGAAAGAATTACTGAAAAATTAAATCATTTATACTTTCCTATTCACTTTAATCGAAGAATTTTGATTAAAAATCAGAATATTTTGTCATTAAATTTCGGCTTACTTATCATTGAATCATTTGGGTATTCGATTATAGAAACTCACAAAAGTGGAGAAAAAATAGAAAATAAAAATCTTTCCCTACCAAATAAATTTGGTCATACATTGCAATTTGGTGTACGTTATTCCAGAAAAATCTCTACCTTATATATTTTTTATTCTGAATTATATTTGAATTATAAATTTAATTTGGACGTTTATGAGGGTGCTTCAAGTGATTTATATCCAATTCCAAATGATGATCGTTTTAACTTGGGCTTAAAAATCGGTATAGAGCGTATAATTAACGATAAAATGTTAAAATATTTCGATGATTATTAAAAATTATAAAATACAAATATGTTAAAAATAAGTTTATTTTTTTTGGTTTGTTTTTTTCAAGAATTTATTTCTCACAGGATTGTGAAGTTGATCAAATTCAAGTTGCCTTATTAGAAGATGGTGATTGTAACTACGATCCATGGATTATCGTTTTTGAAGACGAATTTGAAAAGGAAGAATTAGATTTTTCAAAATGGACTTTACCTTTTCAATGCGTTATTCGCAATTTTAGCTTTAGTCATGAAAAGCAATGGTACGCCAATAAAGATCCGAATACATCCATTCCGTACTCTCATAATATTGTAATAGAAAATGGATTATTAAAATTAACAGCTCAAAAGGAAAATCCAGCCATTCAAGGTAGTTATATTTCAGACTTTAGCACAAATACTTTGACAGTATCAACGGAATCGTTTAAATATTCCTCTGCTGAAATTGATTCAAGATATAAATTTGGATATGGCAAGTTTGAAATTCGATGTAAAATACCAAAAGGAAAAGGATTTTGGCCAGCATTTTGGATGTATGGTGAAAACAGTGAAAAAGTTAATAATGAAATAGATGTCTTCGAATTTTGGGATGAGAGTACCACAGATCATAATATGACACAGCATTATAATGGAAAAAAGTGTATGATTGATTACAATGGCCCTGATTATTCCTTAGATTTTCATGTCTTTACTGTTGAATGGGATAATTATAAAATTGTTTGGTCTGAAGACGGAGATATTAAAAGAACAACAACAAAATTTATTAATTTGTTTGGTCAAATCTTAGATTGTAATAGTGTCAGTGAAGGTGTGCCTTACATGTTAAATCGAATTTTTCCTCGCGACCCTATGAATATAATAGCAAATCTAGCTATTGAACATAGCGTTTCTGATGATAATGAAATAGTTGAAAATAGTGACATAGCACCTAATTTAACCACCCCATTTCCTAGTTCTCTTGAGATTGATTATATTCGCTATTATAAAAAAATGGAATGTCTTGATAATCTATTGATTAACAATACTGCTGAACTAAATTTAAGTCCAGATATTTATAATGTTATTTATGCAAATAACGTAACGTTTGATAATAGTGTTTATATTGGGCCTAATCAACAATTAACCGTTTTATATTCAAATGAATTGGTAATTGATCAGGGTTCAATTGATTTCAATAGTAACTTTGAAAGTGAAAAGAAGGAAAATCTATGTGATTTTTCAGGCTTAATTTTAAACAATCCAGAACAAGAATTTGAAAGGCAAATATTTGATGAAAATGATGTTAAAAAAGATAAAACACTTGATAATCAAATAATTAACAAAAATTATACAGCAAAGCTAACTATCATTCCCAATCCAGCCACAGACAAAATTTTAATTTCGAATTTAGATAAAGAAATACTTTCCTTTGAAATTATTGATTGCTTAGGATTGCAGAAATCAAGCCATTTGGTAAATAATAAAGAAATCACAGTAAATATTTCATCTCTATCAAATGGTGTTTACTTTGTTAATTTTCATGATAAAAACAAAAATGTTATTGATACAAAAAAAATAATTAAGATTTAATTTTTTTAACATTCAGTTCGTAATTTTTTTTTGCAATGGCATAGGAAGGATGG
>JBIKSI010000046.1:0-22050 GCA_044348665.1 Crocinitomicaceae bacterium | reverse complement strand
TTTGAAAGTTTTTTCATTTTTCCTTGCACTTGGTTGTGCAAAAATAAGCTACAACCCACAAAAATCAAAGGTTTATACTTTTTCAGCAGACCCTAATTAAAATCACAACTAAACATCTGATTATTATTGTTAGAAAAAGGGTAAATTACAATTCCAAATTCTAATTGGTTTTTTCCAATTAAATAGGTGGCAGTTGGAGCAATCCCGATTCTACTTATAGAAGATAAAATACCTGAATTTATTGCACAACCAAATCGATTCTTCTTTTCTTCCTTTTGAGAAAATGAATAAAAAGATAGGAACAATAAAAAAATAATTGTAAATCTTTTCATAATCATTTTCTTAATAAGCTGTAAAAATCAAAAATATTAAAACAAATATATTGAAATTATTTATTTTTTAATAAAATAAATAAAACCTATCTCTCAAATTTTTCTTCAAAATAAGCTTTTCGTTCATTTCCACAGGCTAAATGCGCCCTAAACTTATTTCTTTTCTCCTTAGGTTAAAACTTAAAATTAAGCCATTACAACGTTTTTCAAGGTTTGTTTTCTATCAGGACCAACGGAAACTACCGTAATTGGCACTTCCAATTCTTTTTCTAAATAAGTTACGTAATCTTTTAGTTCCTTTGGAGCAGCGTCAAAACTACTTAATTGTGTTAAATCACAATTCCAGCCTTCTAATTCCTTGTAAATTGGCTTAATTTCAACTCCATCAATGTCATAAGGCATGTAATCGTAAAGCTTTCCATCGATTTCATAATGCGTACAAACTTGAATTTTACTAAAAATACTTAAAACATCCGCTTTCATCATAGACAATTCAGTAACACCGTTGATCATGATCGCATATTTTAATGCTGGTAAATCTATCCAACCACAACGACGAGGTCTACCCGTAGTGGAACCAAATTCACGACCTTCCTTACGCATTTCTTCTCCCACTTCTTCTAATAATTCTGTCGGGAAAGGACCGCTTCCAACTCTTGTGCAATATGCTTTAAATATTCCTATTACAGATCCAATTTTTGTTGGCGCAACTCCTAGACCTGTACAAGTTCCAGCTGTAATTGTATTTGAAGAAGTAACAAAAGGATAAGAACCAAAATCAATATCTAACATAGTCCCTTGAGCTCCTTCCGCCAAAATCTTTTTCCCTGCCTTTAATTGCTGATTGATAAATAATTCACTATCAATACACGTTAATGTTTTAAGTAATTCAATCCCTTCGAAAAATGCCGGTTCTAGTTCACTTAATTGATATTCGAACCCTTCGTGATGTTTTAAAATGCCGACATGTTTTTCTACCAAAGCGTTATATTTTTCTTGGAATTTAGGCGAAAAAATATCACCAACACGTAAGCCATTTCTACCAGTTTTATCCATATAAGTTGGTCCAATTCCTTTCAAAGTTGAACCAATTTTATTTTTTCCTTTTGCTGCTTCCGAAGCGGCATCTAATAAGCGGTGTGTTGGTAAAATCAAGTGTGCTTTTTTAGAAATCACAAGATTTTTTTTGATGTCAATTTTGAAAGGAGCTAATTTTTCAATTTCTTTTTGAAAAATCACTGGATCAATAACGACACCATTTCCGATGATGTTTAACACATTTGGTCTAAAAATACCCGATGGAATTGTATGCAAAACATGTTTAATCCCCTCGAATTCAAGTGTGTGACCAGCATTTGGACCACCTTGGAATCGTGCAATAATATCATATTGCGGAGTTAAAACATCTACAATTTTCCCTTTTCCTTCATCTCCCCATTGAAGACCTAATAAAACATCTACTTTCATTTAATAATTGTTTAAAACCTATTTAGGTTTCGTTTTACAGAATTTTGTTCAAAATTGAACTCTTTATTTAATTATTTTTTATGCTTGAACTTTACTTAAGGCCTCGTTAACATTAGGCGATAATGTGAAAATTTCATTTAGTTTAGAAATTTTCAATAATTTTTCTACATTTCCTTGAACTCCGCAAAGAACGATTTCCCCGCCAACATTTCTGATGCGAGTAAGTGAACGAATAAAGAAATTTAGACCTGAACTTGTGATGTATTCCAATTTGGAGACATCATATAAAAAAGATTTTTTTTCGTCAGCGATTTCTTTATCTAAGGTGCTAAGAATTTCTGTTGTGTCATCTGAATTGTTGATTTTTCCTTCAAAAGAAAAAACGACAGATTGCATTTGATGTTCAACTTTAATAGTGAGGCTCATGCTTATTTGGTTTTATTTTTTACTCCATAAAAGTAAAGTGAGTGATGTTGAATACTAACTCCAAAAACTTCTTCAATGGTAGCTTTAATTGTCTGGATTCGTGGGTCACAGAATTCGATTACTTCGCCAGTATCAGTGCAAATTACATGATCATGTTGTTTTGAACCGTGCGACTTTTCAAATTGTGCCATGTTTTTTCCAAATTGATGTTTACGCACCAAATTACAAGCTAGTAAAAGTTCTATGGTATTGTAAAGTGTAGCTCTGGAAACTCGATAATTTTGATTTTTCATCTTTATATACAAAGACTCAATGTCAAAA
The DNA here is from genome assembly GCA_044348665.1 of Crocinitomicaceae bacterium. Classification (GTDB taxonomy): domain Bacteria; phylum Bacteroidota; class Bacteroidia; order Flavobacteriales_D; family Crocinitomicaceae; genus M2408. The sequence continues at coordinate 19,504 of JBIKSI010000046.1, read as the reverse complement.
TGACCCGTGTAATTGTAAATTTCTTCCAAAATATGGTATCGCTCAGGCGTCTTACGATGGCCGTTCTGCTCCATATAAGCGGAAAAAATGTTTTTTACTGTTTCTTGTAATTCCTCTAATGCCATGATTTTTATGGAAAGAACAAAATTAAGTATAAACTTCGGGTTTAAGGCTATTTTTAGAATTATTAATCAACAAGGTTATTCACAATTCAAAAAAAAAGCTACTCTTTCGAATAGCTTCAAGTAAAATCGTGAATTAAGATTATAAATCAGTTGGAATTTCTACGTTTTTATAAGACTTAGCCTTTGGTTTTAATTTGTCGATAAAAACAACTCTAAATTTTTCACCATCAGGAGTAAAAATCATTTCTGAAATTCCGTTGGTAATTGTTGGAGGCGTTTTTTTAGCATTGTAGAATTTTTTGTCCATCAATTCATACGTATCATCTTTATATTGCAAGAAGATTGAAACGATTACACCATTTTCTACGCGTGCTTTTCCCGAAACACAACTAGAATCTTCGGAATCAAAAAAACTGATAATAACGTTTCTGTGCATATCGTCAGAAATTGTATAAGAACCTCTTTTTGTGAAGGCATCTTCAAGTCTTTTAAAACAGTCTTCATTTTGTGCAGAAGCCCCTAAATAAGTGAGAAGCGTAAAGCTTAAAAGTAAAAATTTTTTCATCTTTTTCTTGGTTTTATGAGTTTCCTCGGTTTCAAATATACTAAGTTTGTTTAAATTATTGTCCTTCTTTAGCGAAAAAAAATTAATTTTGGCAAAAAAGAATTCTATGTCCACAAATCAAATAGCAGACCATTTTTATCAATCCTTAGAAATTTTGCAAAAATTTAACACTTCTGAGAATTTTGAGAAGATTGAATTAGCTGGGAAAATTACTGTCAATTCATTAAAATTTGGCGGAAAAATTTTTAGTTGCGGGAATGGAGGATCCATGTGTGATGCGATGCATTTTGCAGAAGAATTAACGGGAAGATACCGTGAAAATAGAAAAGCAATTCCAGCAATTTCGATTTCCGATTCAAGTCATATTTCATGTGTCTCTAATGATTATGGGTACGAATTTGTTTTTTCACGCTTTTTAGAAGCTTGGGGACAAGAAAATGATGTTTTATTAGCTATTTCTACTTCAGGGAATTCAAAAAATGTATTAAATGCGATTCATGCCGCTAAAGAAAAAGGTATGAAAGTAATTGGTTTGACAGGCAAATCTGGTGGTGAAATGGCAAATTTGTGTGATGTTGAAATTAGAGCTCCATTTTCAGAGTATGCTGATCGCGCACAAGAAATTCATATCAAGGTAATTCATAGTTTGATTGATTATATTGAAAAGAATTTGATTTGATGATAAAAGAAGGTGAATTTTAACTTTGCCTTCTAATTTTATTATTTCAAAACATGAACCGTACCAGTATGTTGATGTGTCTTTTGGTCAACTTGTGAAATGAATTCAATTTTCCACGAATAGACACCTTGTTGTACTATTTTGTCACCATAACTTCCGTTCCATCCAGTTGTTGAATCGTATGAAATGAATAGTAATTCTCCCCAACGATTGTAGATTTGGAGTTTGTAACTATTTAATTCATATCCTGAGGTGAAAATAGGTTTGAATGTTTGGTTTAATTCATTGTTATCTGGAGTGAATGTGTTTGGCACATAGTAAATCAATTTTTCTTTAAATCGATATGTTTGATAAGTTGTGTCTTTGCAACCTAATTCTGAACTTGCTATTAAGGTAATCGTATATTCATTTAAGTTAGTTTTCAAATAGAGGTGTGATGGATTTTCAATGGTCGAGGAGTCACTTAAATCTCCAAAATCCCAAATATAACTGATCGCGTCAGTAGTTGTGTTTTGAAAGAAAAGCTCACTTTCTGAATCACTTAATTCGTTAGCGATGTAATTGAATGATGCTGATGGTAGCAAATTAACGCAAATCAGATCTATTGCTGTGACACTGTTTTCGCATGTATTAATATCACAAATCAATCTTACATCAAAACATTCCGATGATCCACTGAAAGTTTTACTTATTGTTTCCCCGTAAAGCGTGCTTGTTCCGTTGAAAAGCCAGCGAGAATTTGTTGCATTTGCTGTAGTATTGGTAAAATTAACCCTTAATGGAGAACATCCACTTGCAGTGTCCTGCGTAAATGTTGGAGTTTCAGGTATTATCACATTTACAACAATTTGGTCACTCGAAGAACAGTTGTTTGCGTCAGTTCCAAGGACTGTGTATATTGCAGAATCAATTGGAGAAAATGGAATTCCGCTTTGAACGGATGCATCCCACTGGTAGTTTAATCCACCTGTTGGATTTAAAGTTATTTCTTGATTTGCGCAAATCGTGGTATCATTTCCCGCAAAAATTTGGGGTAGTGGATGAATTGTAATGCTGGTTGTAGCGCTGCATGTGGCGTCTAATGTGTTTACAATTACTTCAAAATCATAGGTTCCTGGAGGTAATGATAAATTCAAGCCAAGGTTATTTTGTGTGGTGGAGTTAAATCCATTTCCTGACCAGTTATAATTTTGTGCATTCGGTACGTTTGTTGCCATCAAATCAAAAGTTTGACCACTACAAATTTGGTTTGAGGAAGAAGCTGAAACATTACAAAATGGGATATTGCAATCAATAACATTGAGAGTTATGCTTTGAACATCCCCACAAGGGCCAGCTAAAGTGTAGGTAATTTGATGTGTTCCGATTCCAGCTACTGCTGCATCAAAAATACCAGTATTTGAAATTCCTGGTCCACTCCAAATTCCACCAGAAGAAACACTAGTTAGTTGAAATGCAACTGTATCTAAACAAATTGGAATTGTTATTGGGGTAATTGTTGCATCTGCAAAAGCGTTTACAACCAAAGATGTAGTTGAGCTGCATGAATTACCATCTATTTGAACCGTTACAGTGTAATCATAAGTTCCTGCGGTGTTTGGAGCTGAAATATTGGAGGGATTTGCTTCTGATGCATTTAATACATCACCAGACCAGGAGTAGGAAAGTGCACCCGAAACTGCTGTTGCAAAAAGATTAAAAGTTTCACCAACACAAACAGGACCACTATTACTTGCTGTCACTGTACAAGTTGGGATGATGCAATCAATTACATTAATTGTTGTTGTGCCAGAAGAATTGCAAGGACTTACACCAATTTCATATTCAATAATATTTTGACCAATCACGGCAGTAGCAGGGTTAAATAAACCATCTGCTGAAACACCATTTCCTGACCATGTGCCTCCTAAATCACTTGCTTGAAGCTGAAAAGGTGACGCATTATTGCAGATGTCTGTCGAAATGGCCGTGATTGTTCCACTAGGGGGTCCAGATTGAGCTCCAGTTGCCCCTAATTGCAGTGTGAAGCTTGTATTTTCCGTTGACCAATCGTGTGCAATTATCATGATTGTTTGTCCTGCAGTGACCATCGGTGCTTCTACTGAGGAACTACAAGGGAAATCATTGCCAAACTGTGTGCATCCCGCTGCTTCTGGTGCAAAATTACAACCAATTTCATTATTTGGATTTAAAACTGCATCACATGGTGCAATTCCGTTTGGAATGTTGTAAACAATTACATCAACAAAACCGTCATTTGTATTTCCATCAATTAATAAATTTAATGGTCCTGACTGAGTTATCTGCAACAAAATAAATCCAAATCCATTGTCATTCCCTGAGTTTCCTGTGGCACATGCTTGTGGGTCAGCATAATCAACGGGAGGGCCAGAGGTGTTTTGGTCAAAAATGAATGGTCCAGCTTGTCCCTGAGAACAAATTGAAACTTCAGCATTACATCCTTGTGAAAAGAATTCAGCAGTGATTATTAAGAAAAGGAAGAGGATGTAATTTTTCATTCGAATGTATTAAATCTGAGGTATTTTTCTAGAAATACAACAAAGGTTTTATATTCTTCCGGATAGGAAATAAACCAATTTTTGATTAATTCATCATGTGTATGGTAAGGAGATAATTCAAGAAAACTAATAGTAAAGTGAGGTGCTAATTCATTTTTTTTCCTTTCGATGATTTGAGAAACACTATCTTTAGTATTTGATTGAAATTTATGTTTTTCCGATATTCCAAAATGAACAATTTCCAAGCGTTTTATCTTACGTGCTAGCAGTTCCTCAGTTTGTGAGAAAAAATAATTTGTAAAAATTAACAGAATACTAAGTATTATTAGCTTCATATGAGTAATCATTTATTAATGCAAAATTAATAAATTTTTATGAAAGTTAAATTTAATTTTTTGCCTGAAAATTGTATTCCTAATAAAAATAGTAAATTTGTAAAAAAAAATCAAAAAATGGGAAATTTAGCACAACTTTTTGAAACAGGAGAGCAAACAAGTCAAAAAGGACATTTCAGAAATCTAGTTTTAATTGCTAGATTTGATGGAAAAATATTAGAGTCTGAAAACAGTTTATTGAATCGTATTGCACAAAAATTATCTTTAACAGATGAGCAAGTGAAGGAAATTATTGAAAACTCAGACAATTATCCTGTAATTCCTCCGTATTCTCGCGAAGAACGCTATGAAAGGTATGTTCAATTGTTGCAAATGGCTTTGATTGATGGTGTTATGTCACCAGAAGAGGAGGTAGCTGTGAAAAAACTTGGAACAGCTTTGGGTTTTTCGGAAGAGACAGTTGGTGAAAAAACTAAATTAATCATTGAAAAATTAAAATCGGGATTAAATAGAGATCAAATTTTAGAATCTGTTTTGTAATACTTATTATTCTTAATTAAAAATCCACTTCATTTCGGAGTGGATTTTTTGTTTATTTTTGTCCAATGCAAGGAAAAGTCTTAAAATCTACAGGGAAATGGTACATCGTTGAGTTAATTGACGGTAAAATTATTGAATGTAGAATTCGAGGTAAAATAAGATTAGAGAAATTGCGAACTACAAATCCGATTGCAGTTGGTGATGAAGTTATTATTAAGGATGAACCAGACGAAGAAGGCAAATATGTAATTACCGATTACCAAGAAAGAAAGAATTACATCGTTCGAAAATCAACTAATTTGAGCAAACAGATGCAAATTTTGGCTGCAAATGTAGATCATGCTTATTTGTTGGTTACTTTAAAATCACCCCAGACACATTTGGCATTTATAGATCGATTTTTGGTTGCAGCAGAGTCTTTTCGGATTCCAACATCTTTGCTATTTAATAAAATAGATCAATATTCTAATCAGGAAATTGAAGAACTTGATCGAATCATTGGAATTTATCAGCAAATTGGCTATCCTTGTTATAAGATTTCGGGGAATAATCCGAAAGATACTGCTTTTTTACGAGAGCAAATTCGCGATAAACAAGTGATGATTTCTGGTCACAGTGGAGTAGGGAAGAGCACTTTAATTAATTCCTTAGATCCAACTTTTAATATAAAAACGAACGAAATTTCTCAAGCGCATCAACAAGGTCAACATACAACAACTTTCGCAGAAATGCACAAATTGGATTTCGGAGCTTATATCATCGATACTCCTGGAATTAGAGCTTTTGGTATTGTAGATTTAGACAAGGAAGTAATTTCTCATTATTTCCCTGAAATGCGTCAGTTGATTGGCCAATGTAAGTACCACAATTGTCAGCATTTAGAGGAACCAAAATGCGCTGTAAAAGAGGCTGTTGTCAGTGGCGAAATTGCTGAGAGTAGATTTAATACTTATGTACAACTGATGACTGAAGATGAAAATGAGGTACATCGCAGAAAAGAATTTTAACTATTTTTGAACATGAAAGCTGTAATTCAACGTGTTACATCTGCATCTGTTGCGATTGATAAGGAAATTTATAATCAAATAAATCAAGGTTTATTGTTGTTGATTGGAGTTGAACACGAAGATTTAACAGAAGATGCAGATTATTTGATTCAGAAAATTTCCAATTTGCGTATTTTCTCTGATTCGGATGGAAAAATGAATTTGTCGATTCGAGATATCAATGGTGAATTTTTGGTGATTAGCCAATTTACTTTACACGCATCCACCAAAAAAGGAAACAGACCAAGTTTTATTAAAGCTGCTCGTCCAGAAGTTGCGATTCCACTTTACGATTATTTTTGTGAGACATTGAAAATAAGCTCTAATTTAGTAGTGAAAACTGGAAAATTTGCTGCTGATATGAAAGTAAGTTTAATCAATGATGGTCCTGTTACCATTTTGATAGATTCAAAAAATAAGGATTAAGATTGGATTATTTCTTTTTGTTGTAATAATAAATGACTATACCTGCGTTATCTTCTGCTAGGGCGTAGGTGAAAAGCTCCAGATTTGCGATAGCAATAAATCTGGACTTGTAGCCGCAGACCGACCGCCTTGGCGGGAGCAGCCAAATTAAAACAATTCATACTTTCTGAGAAATTTTCTACATGTAGGGTACTTACGCATGTTTTTTGTCAACTCATCAATTTGCTCTTGTTTTAGCGTGTGAATTAGATTGTATTTTTCAGTTTTATCCTTCTTAAAATTGTATAATTCTTCGCGATTTGGCACTACATTGATTCTCCATAAATAGTGTAAATCTCCTTTTATTAATGAAACCCCTATTTTGAATCGAGCCAAGTTATTGTTATTCATAGTTATTATCTCTCTGTCTTTCGAGAAATTGCTAAACAAACTATGTCCACTGAAATTCTTGGTAATTGCTTTGTTATTTTTGATTTCATTTAAACCTAACATTTCATATATTGTCGGAGCAATGTCTGTATTGGCACAATTTTTTGACTTATTTTTAAGAAATTGTTTCATGTTAAAAGACGTAGAAAGTTTTTCAGGTAAATACACCATCAGGGGAATGGAAATGGTTTCTTTGTAGTAACTATCGACATGTCCAATATTACTATGGTCTTTCAATGATTCTGCATGGTCACTTACAAAAAATACCACCGTGTTATCTAATTCGCCTTGTTCTTTTAAGGTGGAAAATAAATCTTTAAGAACGGCATCTTGATACAAAACTGCATTATCGTAGGAATCTGAAAATGTTTTATTCCAACGTTGATATTTTTTTGGCACATAGTACGGGTAATGGGTTGAATTTAATTGCATTACACCAAAAAAATGCTTCTTGTTTTTTAAACTTTTTATTCTTTCACAAAGTTGATTGACAGTATATTTATCATCAATTCCTAAGTCATTGAAAAAAGGTTTTGAACTCGTTTCCTTTGACCAAAAATAATCAGGTTTGTTTTTTTTGTAAAAATTATCGAATCGGTACCACTGCATGGAATGCGATGACATGAAAAAAGTAGAATAATCCATTGTTTTTGCGTATTCCCAAAGGATTGGTTGCTGATATAAAGTGGCTTCATTTTCATGAGGACCAACACCTGTTAAGATTGCAGGAACAGCTAGCATGGTTGTGGTAGAAACGGTAAAGGGATTTTCAAATACATGAAATTCGGAAGGATGTTCATTTCGAAACTGTTCTAAGTTTGGCGTGGTTTCTCTTTTGTAATCATAAGCTTGCAAACGATCGCTTCTCATGCTTTCAAAAACGACTACTAAGACATTAAATTTTGATTTTTTGTTGGATTTTTTCAGCTTAATAGGTTTTCTGATTTGGTGTCCCTTTCCTGAAAAGGTTTTATGGTCGTTTTTATCCAATAAATGTCTTTGTAAATTGATTGCAAAATTTACGTCAGAAACTAAACATTGATCAAATTTTCGATGATAAATAAACAAGAAAAAATAAATAATTAACAACCTAAAGAATACTAAAAATAAAGTCTTGTTTGTCACGAAGGAAAAACTTTGTTTTGTAAGGTGCTTCAGGAACAAAAAAACGGGAATCCCAATTGCAAAAAAAACAAATTCTTCTTTCAGATTGATAGAATCTCTTAATAAGATAAAAGCGCTTTTGGGTTCTGTTTTGAAATAAAGTAAAGTGTAAAAATTGGGAAAATATCCGTTAAACGAGTAAAAAACATAGGTCCCCAAAAATGAAGCTAGTAAAAAAAAAGTAAATGTGACAAGTAAAGAATAATAGAGGATTTTGTTTTTTTTAATTCTACTAAAAAATAGAATTATCCATGAAAAAAAAACTGCAGAAACAAGAAGTGACAAGAAGTAAAAAAATAATTGCCACTTGCTGTATAAATAGAACAATGAAAAACGCGAATAGAGGTCTAGACAAATAAAAATTACAGGTAAAAGAAGAAGCTTGGCAATTAAATTCATTCGGTTTGTGACATGTTATAATATTGAAAAAAGCAATTTAATTACCCGTATTTTTGCATTTTTCACCTAATCTTTTTTCTTCAAGTCACTAGTTTTAATCCATTTGGTTTCAGTTTTTTCGATGTTGGAATAAACCTGAGCCAATCCATCATTTAAAGCTAAAATTTCACTTTCGTGCCATACTTCACCGTTTAAGAAAAATACCACATCTCCTACTTTGTGCAAGATTTCAGCATCATTTTGAATCCTTCTAACAAAGCTAAGTTCACTATCTTTTTTCCAAACAACACTAGTTTTTTCATTGTTTTCGTATACCAGATATTCGTTGTTTTTCCCAATGTTAATAATTTCAGATTCAATCCAAACATTGTCTTTATGATACTTAACGATGTCAAGAATACTAAATTTGTTTGTGATGGTTTCAACCTCTTTTGTAACAGTTGTGGTGATTATTTTTTCTTTTTCCATAAATAGTGCTTGTACATCATCTTTTGGAACTACTTTGGTTTTATTTTTGTCACCACGAACATAAACAACATAGGTATTATTTGAGTTCACTTTGGCGATTTCACCATCAATCCAATCAACACCATCAAAGTACTCAATTGCATCACCTACATTAAAAGTTTTCGTTTCTTGTGCCGTAATAATCGAACTAAAACTTAATAAAATTGAACAAATAAGAATTTTAAGCATATTATTTTTTTAGACAAATGTAAAAAATAATTTTTAAAAATCAAAGTCAGTTTTATTTAATTATTGAAACTTGCATTTATCTTTTATAACTTTACAAAAAAAATAACGTTGATATTACTTTCCTCCCCCTTACAAGGTTTCACGGATTTTCGTTTTCGGAATGCTTTCCATCAGTATTTTGGAGGAATAGATACTTTTTACTCACCCTACATCCGTTTAAACGGGAAATTTGAAATCAAAGCTTCCTATGAGCGAGATTTATTACCAAAAAACAATTCAACTTTAGAAGTTATTCCCCAAATCATTACAAACGATGCTGATGAGTTTTTGTTTGTATCAAGATACGTTCAAGACTTGGGATACAAAGAACTCAATTGGAATTTAGGTTGCCCGTATCCTATGGTTACAAAACGCTGCATGGGTTCAGGATTAATCAGTGATTGGAATCGTATTGATGAAATTTTGCATCGTATTCACAATGAATCTGATATTCTAGTTTCCATGAAAATGCGCATGGGTTATGAAAATGCTACTGAAATTTTAGATGTCCTGCCCATTTTAGCAAAATATCCTCTTAAGAATATTGCAATTCATGCCCGCATTGGTAAACAATTGTATAAAGGTGGCGTTGATTTAGAGTCGTTTCAAACGTGCTTGGAAAATACCAGTCAGAAGATTTATTACAATGGAGATATAACTTCTGTAAGTGCATTTCGTGAATTAAAAGACCGATTTCCATCCATCGACCATTGGATGATTGGTCGAGGTTTGATTGCAGATCCATTTTTACCCCAAATGATTAAAAACGACACGACAGAATATCCTGCCAATCGCATGGAGATTTTTAGAAAATTTCACGATACACTTTACAACGATTACGAAAGTGCTTTGTCTGGTTCCAGTCATGTTTTAATCAAAATGGAATCCTTTTGGGAATATTTTGCGACTTCTTTTCCTAATCCACATAAAACCTTCAAGAAAATAAAGAAGGCGAAGAATTTTGCACATTATCATGATGCGGTGGAGGAGATTTTGGAGCACGATCTAAACCTATAAAAACAAAACATCCATCGTGAAATCGTTTTCGACAACGTCATGATAATGTGCGTTTTTGTTAAGACCATAAGTTGTAATCATTGTCAAAACAACAGCATCTTTAGTATGAGTTTCATTTTTAAACTGAAGTACCTTTTTACGTAGCTTTTCCGCCTCGTTTTTATCGATTGTAAATTCACGATCATAAAATTTCATTTCACATAAATTAACCCAACGATCAGCACGTTTGATGACTAAATCAACTTGCGCCTCATTATTCGACCAAGATGAATGTACGGTATGAATTCCTTCAATTTTAAGTGCTTTTTTGATTTGTTCGACATGCTTCAAACAGATAGTTTCAAAGTTAAATCCTGCCCAAGAAATGTAAGATTGCTTTTGAAACATGGTTTTCCAAAAATGTTCCCCCTGATTTTTGTTTGGCTCAATAAATTTAATATAAAACCTTGTGTATTCATCTGAAAGTCGAAATAAGCTTTGTTTCGTTTTTTTTCCATATCCAGGATATTTTGATACAAATCCAGAAGCAATTAATTCTTCCAAAGCGCGCGTAAAAGCTCCGCCTCCATACTGTCCGGATTTTTGTATCAATTCATCTCTCGTAATTCCCTTGTTGATTTGTGCAAGCGCTCTAACAATCGAAATATGCGAAGTGGAATGAGTAAATAAAGATTCAAAAATTTCCTCAAATTCATTTAGTAAATCTCCTTCAACATCAAAACACAAGCGTTGAATTGCTTGAACCGCACTTTCTCCCTTTTGAAGTTTACTCAAGTAATGAGGCACGCCACCTATTGCAATGTATAAATGAAGGATTTGATAATTTCCCCATTTGATTTTTTTACTTTCTAAATATGATTTTGTTTCTGAAAGATTGAAAGGTTTAATTTGAAGTTTGTATGTGATTCTTGCATGTAAACTTCCTCTGTTTGAAATCACATTTTGCACCATGTAGGATGCCGCCGAACCACAAACTACCACCACCAAGTCTGTTCGTTTTTCGCAATAGGTGTTCCAAAAGTGATTAAAATACATTCTAAAATCAGACTTATGCGAATCGAGCCAAGGCATTTCGTCTATAAAAATAACCTTTTTCTCTTTGCTTCGAAGTCCATTTAGGAATTTAACGAGTAAGCTAAATGCCGCTTTCCAATCCTTGGGTCTATCTTCTTCTTTAAATTGCTTAGAAACCTTTTTTAATTCATCAAAGAAGACATCTAATTGTTTTTCAGTAGTTCCATTATACAATCCTGTCACTTCAAATCTTGTGTATTGACCATATATGTTGCGAATTAGAAAAGTTTTACCAACTCGTCTTCTTCCGTATACCGCAATCAGTTCAGAATTAGCTGATTTTAATGAATTTTTCAAACGATTTATTTCATATGTTCTTCCTGTCATTTTCAATTATTATCTTCCCAAAAGTAATAAAAATTATTAGATATGGGAAGTAATTATGTTAAAATAATTTTGAAACCAGTAGATGATGTTATTTTAGCATCTGTCTAGAGAGTGATATGAATTTAAAAATAGAATGAATTTTCATAGAAATATTAACTTCCCAAAAACTAAAAAAAATAAAAGATTTGGGAAGTTAATAGTTCAATTTCAATTCCTGTTTTGAAAAGTTTTAACTGAAAGAATTTCAATTTATATAAAAAGCTGTAGTTTTATATTTTTAAAACAAAATCAAAAATTAGCAAATTTATTTTGAACACACATTTAGATTTACAAGATAAACTTCCTTTGACCTGCTCCAGAAAAGGAACTTGTTGTCACGGGAATCAAGTTTTATTAAATCCTTGGGAATTAAATCGTTTAGCGAAAGAAAAACAAATGTCACCTCAAGAATTTCGAGATTTGTATTGTGATTGGGGTGGAATTCGACTGAAGTTTAATGGCGAAAAAAATCATCGGGGGAAAAACTCTTGTAGTCAGTACATTTCCAATTTTGGGTGTTCATTGCATGAAGGCAGACCCTTGGCGTGTCGTTTGTTTCCAATTGGGAGGCAAATTCAAAACGATGAAGTAAATTATATTTTTCAAGGAAAAACTTTCCCATGTTTGGATGGATGCCCTGAAGTGAACCAACTTCCAAAAATGACAGTTGAAGGTTATTTAAAAGAGCAAAAAACGAAATTATTCGAGCAAGCTCAGGATGCCTACTTGGAAGTGATGCAAAACATGGCTGACATTGCTTTTATGTTGCTTTTGGATACAGGCTTGGCTGCTTCTGGAGATACAAAAACCTTGAAAGAATGGCAAAGATTAGGTTCAGTTTCCGTAGAAAGTATAATTGAAAGTATTGGACAAGAATGGATTAACCATTTAACTCTTTCAGATATAGTTTTTAATGAAAAAAGTCCGTTTGAATTTGCTCAGGCTCATGAATTATTACTCCAAGAAAAAGCACAAGAACGAATTGATGCGAGCAAAAGCTTTAAAGAAATTAGCGAAACTTCTATTCTGATGATTTCAATCGCCTATTATTTAGCAAGTTCAATTGGAGCTAATCCGACTGCTTTGGGTGAACTTTGGGTGAAAATTGCCTTGGAGAATGGGGCGAAGATTTGAATGGTTGGAGCTCATAGGTTTTTCCCGCAGAAAACGCAGATAAAATTCGCTGATTTTCACAAATTTCAGCTAGTTAAACTATAATAATTCTTGGAGAATTTTTTCCGCGACGCGACTACTTGGTGCAAAATAACTTCAAATACTTTACCTTCGGTGCTACTGCGTGGTGCGTTTAAATAGTTTCTATTTAGAATCATTTTAAACTTTTTTTTGCTTTCAACGAAATAATTGCGGAATTTTGCACTACATTATGAAGAAGAAAGTCGAAATTTTAGCTCCTGCCAAAAATTTAATGCAAGGAATGTTTGCAATCAATGCTGGTGCAGATGCAGTGTATATTGGTGCTCCACAGTATGGAGCAAGAACAAATGCAACAAATTCATTAGAAGTTATTGCAGAATTGGTCAAATACGCTCATTTATTTAAAGCGCAGGTTTTTGTGGTTGTAAACACGATTTTGTATGATCACGAATTGGCTGACTGTAAAAAAATGATTTACAAATTATACGAAATTGGTGTAGATGCCTTGATTGTTCAGGATATGGCAATTATGGAAATGGATTTGCCACCGATTGTGATTCATGCAAGTACTCAAGCAAATAATCGCGACCCTAAACATGTGAAATTTTTAGCCGATGCTGGAATGAAACGTGTTGTTTTAGCAAGAGAATTGAATTTAGACCAAATCAAGGAAATCCATGAGGCTACTGACGTGGAACTGGAATTTTTTGTTTCTGGCGCATTGTGCGTATCCTTCAGCGGAAATTGTTACATGAGTGTTGCCAATGGAGAACGAAGCGCAAACAGAGGCTCTTGTGCTCAAAATTGCCGACTTCCTTACAACTTGATTGATGGAACGGGAACAGTGTTGAAAACCAGCAGTCATTTACTTTCCATCAAAGATTTAGATCTATCAGACCAATTGCCTAATTTGATTGAGGCTGGAGTAACTTCCTTCAAAATCGAAGGTCGTTTGAAAGATTTAGTTTATGTCAAAAATAACGTTTCCTATTTGCGTCAAAAATTAGATTCTTTTCTAGAAAATAATCCAAATTTCACGAAAGCTTCTTCTGGTCGCACGATTTTTAATTTCGAACCGAAAATGGATCGCAGTTTTAATCGTGGATACACCGATTATTTTGTCAACAAACGTAAAGAAAAAATTGGTTCTTGGGAAAGTCCAAAATCGAAAGGGCAATACATTGGTAAAGTAACGGATATCACTACAAAAGGATATTTTATAGAAAACGCAGATCAATTAAACAATGGAGATGGATTGTATTTTGTGAATGAAAATGGCGAGGGTGACGGGTTACAAGTCAATGTTGTCTTGAACAGTTTGGTGATTCCAAATACCTACAGAGAAATTGAGATTGGAACAGAAATTTACCGTAATTCAGATGCTGCTTTCAATAAATTAGTGGAACGAGAAGATGCTACCATTCGTAAAATTGGGGTCAACATGTATTTTTCTGAAACTGAAACTGGATTCGAATTGAAAGTGGTGGATGAAGATGGACACACAACGAGTTCAACATTTGAGTTTGAGAAAAACCCTTCTACCAAGGGAGAAATCATCGTCGAAGAAATCAAAAAGAATCTTTCAAAAGCAGGAAATACACCTTTCGTTGTCGATTCTGTTGAAGTGAATTTTACGGAAAATTGGTTTTTGCCGAGTTCAAAAATCAATGAAATTAGAAGAATTGTTTTGGAAGATTTAGTTGATGTTCGTGTGAAAGAATACCACCGAGAAGAGTTTCAAATCACCAAAACTGACCATCCATATCCAGTTACTGAATTGGATTTCACCTACAATGTTTCCAATCAATTAGCAAGAGCTTTTTATAAGCGTCATGGCGTGATAGAAATCGAAAAAGCTTTTGAGATTCAATGGGATCCAGGGAAATCTCGTGTGATGACAACCAAATATTGTGTCAAGTATGAATTGGGTAAATGTGCTCGTTTTCAGCGTGCTACAATGGGCGAAAAAGTTATTGAACCATTGATTTTAAAACAAGGAGAATTGGAATACAAATTGAAATTCAACTGCAAACCGTGCGAAATGGAAATTTGGGAAAAAGATGCTGAATTGGAATTTATTGATGAAGATGAGCAACTTTTGAAGTAGTTTTATTTGGAGCTTTTTCCAGCTAAACGTTGTAGTCCTCGTCCCTGAAAACGTGACGGGAGCTACCGCTTATATCTGGGCTAAGGCAAATCGCTTTTATTTTAAATTTTATTGCTATTTATAATTTTAATTCATTCCATTGATTTTTGAGGTATAATGTCGATATCATTTTGGTTGAGAACATTTTCATTGTGAACATTTCAAAATGTAATTGATATTATTACTATTTTGTATATTCCTTCATGATTAATCCGCAATAAAATTATTTATTTTGCGGATTAAACCGTAAAAAAGTCATTTATTTTGTGGATAGGTTCGTAAAATAATCATATATTTTGCGGATTTATTAATATTTTCATATCTTTGTTGAAAATTCGGATATGATAAATCGAGATTTATATGAGGTCATTTCCTCCCAATTAAATGATTATAAAGTCATAATTATTCTTGGTGCAAGACAAGTTGGAAAAACAACTTTACTTGAAAAATTGGTTGAAAACTATAAAACACTATTGCATTTGAACGGCGATGATTCAGATGTTAGAGAACTTTTAAGTAATGCCAGTTCAACTAAGTTAAAAAACATTATTGGCAATGTTGATTGCTTATACATTGATGAGGCACAACGAATCGAAAACATTGGACTTTGTCTAAAAATAATTCACGATAATAAATTCCCATGTAAGGTCTTTGTTTCAGGTTCGTCTTCTTTTGAGTTGGCAAATAAAATTAACGAACCACTAACAGGGAGAAAATGGGAATACAATATGTTTCCACTTTCTTACCACGAAATGCAGAAACACAGTTCTTATTTTGAAGAGCACCGCAATTTGGAACATCGTCTAATCTATGGTTATTATCCCGATGTGATTAATAACCCGGGAAATGAAAAAGCAATTTTGAATCAACTGGCATCGAGTTATTTATACAAAGACATTTTAACCTTGGAACGCATCAAGAAACCCGATCGGCTTGAGAAATTGGTTCAAGCCTTGGCTTTTCAAGTGGGGAACCTAGTAAGTTACAACGAACTTGGTCAAATTACAGGTCTAAACAATGAAACCGTCGAGCAGTATATTTCTCTGTTGGAGAAAGCATTTATAATTTTTCGAGTTGGAACATTTAACCGCAATCTACGTGATGAATTAAAGAAAACGCGTAAAATTTATTTTTACGACAATGGAATACGCAATGCGGTGATCAAACAATTTATGCCAATTACTATGAGAAATGATGTCGGTGCATTGTGGGAGAATTTCATCATGGCAGAACGAATGAAATTTAATCATTACAATCACAATTATTGTAATACCTATTTTTGGAGAAATTTAGCGCAGCAAGAAATTGATTACATTGAAGAATACGATGGAAAAATCGATGCTTATGAATTCAAATGGTCAGATAAAAAAGTGAATAAAAAATTTCCAAACAAATTCTTAGAAGCTTATAATCCAAATGAAACTAAGATTATTAATCGGTCAAATTACATAGATTTTATTTGCGGAGGAAATACATAAACAAAAAAAGTATTTATTTTGCGGATTGAACCGTAAAAAAGTGCAATAATTTACGGATTGTATTTATTTCAATAAAAACCCCAAAACAATTTCATGTGAGCCACCCGATATACCATTGTTTAATTTTGAAAAAGTAAGGTCGTAACTGTATCCAATTCTGTATTTTTCTTTAAAATCGATTCCGCCCATAAAGCAATTTGTGCCACTAGTTCTGTATGAAAATCCGAGCCAATAGTTTTTTTTGAAAATTGCAAGAAGGTTGATGTCTGTTGACATAAAAACTCCATCAGTTCTGAATAAAATTTGTGGTTTAAGCGCAAAGTTGCCTGATAAATTAAAATCGTAAGAGGCGTTTAAATAGTAATGGCGTACTAATTTAAATCCAATTTCTTTGATGTTTGCTTCATTTATTTGTGTCGAGCTTAAGCCTAAAGACAGTTTTTTTGACTTAAATGCAATCCCCGCATTTGATGAAAAACCAATTCCTTGACCACTTTTCGGTAAAAGCGGGTCGTTTGGATCAGTTCCTACCCAATAAGGTTCAAAATTAAGATTTACAATTCCAGCGGATAAACCAAAGGAAAGTTTCTTTTCACCACCTAAATCAAGTTGGTAACTATAATTTAAATCAAATTTATTTTGTTTGATAGCGCCAATAGTTTCATACATGTAATTGAATCCGATTCCGCTTTTATATTTATCAATTCTGGTGTTATAAGTTGTGAAAAGTGTATTTGGAGCACCATTAATGTTGCCCCATTGATTTCTATAATTAATCCCCGATTGGTGTTTATAAAATAAGCCAGTATTTGCAGGATTAAAAACAGTAGAATTATTCCAAAACTGAGTAAAAAGCGGATCTTGCTGTGTGCAGATATACGTTGAAGCAATGGAAATATAAAAAAGTACGCAAAATGTTTTCATTCTAATGATTTGAGAGACAAACATAAGAATTTTTTATAAATAAAGAATTAAGACAGAATCTCAGGTTATTATCAAAATCTATTTTATCAAACCTTCATCAATCAACATTTGAAATGAATCTTCCATGGTTTCTTTTAGAGGTTTAAAGTTAATTCCTAATTCCCTTTTTATTTTTGAATTATCGGCATTCCACGGAATGTTTACATTGTTACGAATGAATCTTCGTGTGAATAATTTATTGACAAATGGGCCAACAAGCATCAATAACCATTTTGGTAATGCTCTTTTCGGAAGGGGGTATTTTGCTCCGTATTTAGGTAGTAAAATCATTCCCATTTCCAAGAAATCTGTGTTGTGCGCAGAAGTAATGTATCTTCCGCTAGCTTCTGGCGTATATCCTGCGTTATAGTGTGCGTCAGCAACATCTCTCACATCAACG
The DNA here is from genome assembly GCA_044348665.1 of Crocinitomicaceae bacterium. Classification (GTDB taxonomy): domain Bacteria; phylum Bacteroidota; class Bacteroidia; order Flavobacteriales_D; family Crocinitomicaceae; genus M2408. The sequence goes on along the minus strand of JBIKSI010000046.1, from coordinate 1,943 downwards.
ATTCCAACGCCCATTTTCGGAACTCCCATTTTCATTGCTCCACCACCTAATAATTTTAAAATATTTAAACTTTCAGAAGTTGTATGTTGAGCGTTTAATGCTGGACCCAACACTAAGCTCATGTTAATGGTGATTAAGTCCCATGAATCTTGCGTTTTTGTAATTTCCCAAGCTTTTTTTTCTGCTAATGTTTTTGATAAAGAGTAAGGCTGATAATCTATGGAAGCTGTTGTATTCCAAGTGTCTTCGGTCAATTTCCCTGTTGGAGTATTAACAGTGTCAATGGCATCGGTGTACATCGCAGCGCAACTGCTTGTTACAATAACACGTTTTACAGAACTAGTTTCCTTTGCGGTAAGAAGTACATTTTCTGTACCTTTAACGGCTGGGTCAATAAGTTCCTTTTGAGGATCTTTCACGTCTGTTGAAAATGGCGATGCGGTGTGATAAACCAATTCACAGCCTTCCATGGCGTCTTTGTATGAATTTGGACTCAATAAATCAGCTTTAAAGAGTTTTAATGTCCCTTTGCTGTTTTTCGCCGCGTCAATTAGATGACTTACCTTTTCAGTATGTTCGGGGTTTCTAACTGCTGCGTGAACTGTGATTCCTTCGTCCAAAAGTTTTTTCACCAACCAACTTGCTACGTATCCATTTGCTCCGGTGACTAATACTGGTTTATTTTTATCAATTGTTCTCATTTTTTACAATTTATTTTTTATTTTTTCTGTGTACAAAATAACAGCTCTTTTCTTGTTTTGTTGAACATTATCTTCGGATTTATGAGCACATTTTTCAGATTAATGAATGTAATGCTCTGTTTTGAGTGTTAATTTAAAAATTGAGACTTATATTCTCGAGGCGCTGCACCAGTTTTCTTTTTGAACAAACGACTAAAATAGTGAGGGTAATTAAATCCCAAATCGTATGCAATTTCGTTGATGCTTTTTGTAGAATTTAGCAATTCTGTTTTTGCTATGTCTATCACGTATTCGTCGATATGATCTTTTGTGCTTTTTCCTGTTTCCTTTTTGAGTAAATCACTCAGGTAGTTTTTGGAGTAATTTGCTTTTCCAGCGAAGTATTCCGGTGAGGGCGGGCCTAGTTTTAATTGTAGTTTTTCTGTATAATATTGCTGTATCATTTCTTCTATTTTACTTACTACATCTGAACTACTGTTGGTGCGGGTTATAAATTGTCGTTCGTAGAATCTTTCCGAATAATTCAAAAGCAATTGAATTTTTGTTACAAGGATTTCAAGGCTGTGTTTGTCAATGTTTTTTGATAATTCATCTTTGATGTTCTCAACAATTTCTATCAAAGTTTCTTCTTCTTTTTTTGATAAATGAAGCGCTTCATAAACAGAGTAATTGAAAAAATTATATTTTTTGATTTTCTTCCCTAAATCAAAGTTACGAATGAGGTCTGGGTGAAATACTAAAAAAAATCCATAAGTACTTTGCGTAAAGGAGTTTTCTGTTGTAACTAATTGATTAGGAGCCATAAATTGTAATACTCCTTCTTCAAAATCGTACTTATTGCGACCGTATTGCATACCACAGTTTCCATCTTTTAGGATGATGGAATATAAATCGGCTGTAATTTTTACATCCTTTATTTTATCTGCTTTCGAGAAATCAATTTTTGCAACATCAACTACTCCGATTAGAGGATGACTTGGTTTTTGCCAATGGATTGCCTCAAAGAATTGAGAAACGGATTGGATGCGATATAAGTTTTCTTCTGCCATGTTACAAAGTTAGGGCTAAGGTCGTTAATAAATGAACACCAAACAAGAAAATTCAAACACAATTTACTGCTTTTGATTGAATGGAAACGGGTTTTAATTAAATTCACGCTCATTCCCTCATTTTTCTCCTCGGTAAATCAGCTTTTGTTGGATAAGGTGCTCGATGTGTTGTGCTAATATCTGGTTTTATGAG
>JBIKSI010000158.1:0-6944 GCA_044348665.1 Crocinitomicaceae bacterium | reverse complement strand
TTCTCCATTCAAAGTAAAACTTGAACATGCAGTTTCAGTGATACTCGCTGTTGTTGGAGAGCTGATTGTTAAATTTATTGTCAAAGTAGAATCACAACCAGCAACATTCGTTAAGTTTTGCGTGTAAGTTCCTGAACTTGTGAAGGTTTCTCCATTCAAAGTAAAACTTGAACAAGCAGTTTCAGTTAAACTTGCCGTTGTTGGACTGTTGATTGTTAAATTTAAAGTTAAGGTAGAATCACAACCTGCAACATTCGTTAAGTTTTGTGTGTACGTTCCTGAACTCGTAAATGTTTCTCCATTCAAAGTAAAACTCGAACAAGCAGTTTCAGTCAAACTCGCTGTTGTTGGAGCGTTGATTGTTAAATTTAAAGTTAAGGTAGAATCACAACTTGCAACATTCGTTAAGTTTTGCGTGTACGTTCCTGAACTCGTAAATGTTTCTCCATTCAAAGTAAAATTAGAACAAGCAGTTTCAGTCAAACTCGCCGTTGTTGGAGTATTAATTGTTAAATTCAAAGTTAAGGTTGAATCGCAACCAACAACATTCGTTAAGTTTTGCGTGTAAGTTCCTGATGAAGTATATGTTTCTCCGTTCAAAGTGAAAGATGTACAAGCTGTTTCAGTGATACTTGCAGAACTTGGAGTATTAATTGTTAAATTCAAAGTTAAGGTTGAATCACAACCAGCAACATTCGTCAAGTTTTGCGTGTAAGTTCCTGAACTCGTGAAGGTTTCTCCATTTAAGGTAAAACTTGAACAAGCTGTTTCAGTCAAACTCGCTGTTGTTGGAGTGTTGATTGTTAAATTCAAAGTCAAAGTAGAATCACAACCAGCAACATTCGTTAAGTTTTGAGTATAAGTTCCTGAACTTGTGAAGGTTTCTCCATTTAAGGTAAAACTCGAACATGCAGTTTCAGTCAAACTCGATGTTGTTGGATTGTTAATTGTTAAATTTAAAGTTAAGGTAGAATCACAACCTGCGACATTCGTTAGGTTTTGTGTATAAGTTCCTGAAGAAGTATAAGTTTCTCCGTTCAAAGTGAAAGAAGAACAAGCTGTTTCAGTTAAACTCACCGTTGTTGAATTGTTGATTGTTAAATTTAAAGTTAATGTTGAATCACATCCTGCAACATTCGTTAAGTTTTGTGTGTAAGTTCCTGAACTCGTGAAGGTTTCTCCATTTAAGGTAAAACTCGAACAAGCAGTTTCGGTTATACTCGCTGTTGTTGGAGTATTGATTGTTAAATTTAAAGTTAAGGTCGAATCACAACCTGCCACATTCGTTAAGTTTTGCGTGTAAACTCCTGAACTCGTGAAGGTTTCTCCATTCAAAGTAAAACTTGAACAAGCTGTTTCAGTCAAACTCGCAGTTGTTGGATTATTAACTGTTAAAATTGTTGTTACGATACTATCGCAACCTAAAACACTCTGGAACACATCTGTATAGGTATTGGCAAGTGTATATGAATTTCCATTTATTGTGTAGCTCGATCCTTGACAGATTGTTTGTGGATTACTAATTGCATAAACATCTCCTATATTTGTTAAATTTTCAGAAACAATAACTTCACAATTATTATAATCCGAAACACTTAATTCATAAAATCCTTCATTAAGATTTTGAAGATTTGAAGAAACAGCTCCATTGTTCCACGACAAGCTATAAGGGATTTTTCCACCAGATATTGAAGCATTGATGAGTCCATTGTTCGTATTGCAAGTTGGATTAATCGCAGTTAAGTTGGCCACCAATAATGCAGGTTCTATAATTGTTATCGTTTTGGAAGATAACTCAAGATTATTGTCTGTAACAGTAATTGTATAAGTACCTGCTGCAAGATTACTTCTGATTAAATCAGTCGAAACCACACTATTCCATTCAATAATATATGGAGCCTGGCCACCTTCAATTTCAATGCTTATTTCCCCATCATTCAGTCCATGACAAGAAATATCTTTTTTGCTCAATAGTGGTTCAAAACAAGAAGTGAAAGTCCAACCGTCATTATTTCCATTGTCAATACTGTTAGTTCCAGCAAAAAAACTTGCACCGTTAATAGCATGAATATCTTGCAAAACAAGGTAGTTACTGCAAATTGTACCCATTGAAATACTGAAATTAGATTCTAAAGTATTTACGTTTGATTTAATGGAAAGTGGTAATCCATTTCTACCACGAGCAATTAAAGTTTGAATAAACATCGTATCCGAATGACTAAACACGTAATTTCTTTGTTCAGATAATAAAAGTGTATCGAAATAATTGCTTCCATTTACTGTTGCATCACTGAAAAAACTACAATTTCTGATTATATTTGCTCGATTACTGATGTTTCCAACTCCGTAAAAAGTGACATTGTAAAAGTTATTTGTACCATATAAAATTCCATTCGAGGAGGTATTTCTGAAAACAACAGAATTGTAAAATTGATTGGTACTGGTAAATGAAATATTTCCTGTTCCTGTAAAAACGATAGATGATGTACCTGAGTTTAAAGTCATGTTAGGAACATTCAAATTCCAATTCGCATAGTCAATTGCGATAGTGAAAATTGAACTTCCAAGATTTAAACTTTTCTGATATCCATTTGAGCTTGCAACAAAACTATTACAACTCACATTTTGATTATTTGTTGACAAATCTCCCCCGTCTAAAGTGATACTTCCAGTTGTAACAACCTCATCTTCAAACGTCCAAGATCCAGCCAAATTATTATCATTAAATATGATATTGTTTGCAAGACTGATTCCTGCAAAATTTATTAAATTTCCTGCTGAAGGACTTTTAAAATAAATCGTTTGGTTAAAATTAAATTGCATTTCTGGAATTAGATTCAGCGAACCATAAATTAAAAGATCGCTATTTCCTGAAAGTAATGGATTTCTCAACGCTCCTGTCCAATCCATGTTTTTACACAATGCTTGTTGGTTTATTGAAACGGTTGCTCCTAAAATTGGAAAAGAATTTTGGTCAAAAAACACATTGTCGTTACTGGAAGGAATACATTCACCTCCTGTTCCACCGCTTGTAAGGGACCAATGATAAGAATCTGACCAATTTCCAGTGCCGTTAACCCAGTATAAATTTCTAGCAGAGGGAGAAGTTAATGTGAATCCGATATTATTGACCAAATTATTGCAATTTGAAGCAGTTACAGTTCCTGAAATGATTTCCAAATTACTGATATCATTGAAACTAATAAACAGAGGTGAACCAGCATTTATTTTTGAATTGCTTCCATTGGAACTTATGTTTGTAAAGTCATTACACGTTCCATTATTTAGCCAATAATCATTAATTGTAGTCGTGGTTCCGTTTTGGAAAACATAATTCTTAGATGGAGCAAATATTAGGCTATCAATAATATTGTTGTTGCTGATTAAACCATCCTTTTTAAATTCTAATAATTGTATGCTGTTATTTCCGTGTAAAGTACCATTATTTTCAAATACAATTCGATTGAAGTTTGCATTGTTGGAAATAGAAGAATTGTCATATAACAAATCTACATTATCTTTAAAAAACACCTCATTGTAATCAAAATTTCCACCATTAAAATTAACCGTTATATTATTTTGATTGTAAACATTTATGATTGAAGAATTACCACCAATTACGCTCAAATTTGGATTTGTTAAATACCATGCATACTGGCTGTAAGTGGCATTTAAATTAATTACAGCATTGGAAATATCAATTGAGTTAACTGCATTTGGTTCAGAAATTAAATGCGAAATCGTTAAATTTATGTTTGAAAAATTCACTTTTCCTTTACGATGGATAAAACCGTGCGTCGAATAAAAATCATCTACAAAAGTCCATTCTCCTGCTGCATTAAAATGAAACTCAGCCTTCACTTTTGCTCCATTTGATGTAATCGTATTTGTTGTGATTGTTGATTCAAACTTGACAAAATAGCTGCTATAAGATACCGTTTGGATTTCAAATTTATTAGACATTAATAATGAACCAAAGATATTCAAACTTTCACCCTCCAAATACAAACGTGGTTTTTTATCGGAATTAGTACATGAAAAATTGTTACAATACGCAGGATAAGCATATTGCACATTGATTTTTTGCAAACTATCTGTAAATGAATTTTCATCCAAAACAACATTGTCATATTTTGTAGGAATGCAATATCCTCCTGAACCACCGCTACTTGCTGACCAATGAGCTGGATCTTGCCAATTTCCAGTACCCCCTACCCAATAAATGGTTTTTGGTGTTGGTGCCACAAAATTGATCCCTGAATTATTGCTAATATCCGTTGAATTATTTGCAGTAAAATTTATTCCACCACTTACTGCAATGTCTTTAAAAGAAACATAATCTAAATCCACAAATGCACTAACAGGCATTTGTATTGTGGCTGGGTAAGTATCATATCCCGATTTTATAGAAATATTTGCAGTACAAGAACCAACAGCTTCTAAATATTTATTAATTTTATTAATTATACTGTAGCCAAAAACGTATTTTTTGCCTGTGTGTAGAATTAATGAATCGATTTCATTAGTTCCGTTAAAATTAAAATCTGAATTTATTTTTGCATAAGAAATTACTGAACCAGCTGAATAGGATGTTCCGTTGTAATTCGAATTATTTAAAAGTAATGAATCAATAGTGTTTGTTCCTGAAATATTAATATACTTATTGACATTTACTTTTTTATAAGAACTTACACCACTAATTGTTCCAGCCCCTCTAAAATCAACATTTCTAAAACTTCCATTATTGGAAATAGAAAGATTACTGTTACTATCTAAAGCATTGATGTCTCGATAATGGAAATTCCCTCCATAAAAATTATGCCCGTTGGTTCCAACAAAATTAAACGTAGAACTAGTTGAACCAATTAAACTTAGATTAGTCGGAGTAATTGAATAACTTGAACTACTATAACTACTTGTTAAATTAAAAACCGTATTTGTAATATCTAAAGTTCTATTTGCTGTATTTGAAGAATAAAAATTTGAGCAATTAATTGTCTTATTATTCAAATTTAATTTTCCGTTACTATGAACTAAAAAGTGTGTTGAATTGAAATCATCTACAAAAGTCCATTCTCCTGCTGAGTTAAAATTAAACGAAGCTTTTACTTGGGAATTATTCGAAATTATTGTATTTGTTGTCAAATTTGATTCAAAATTCACCTGATAATTTCCGTAATAAGCAGTTCCGATTTCGAATTTACTAGACAGCAAAAGTGAACCATAAATGTTCAAGCTCTCGCCTTCCAAATACAAACGCGGTTTTTTGTCAGAATTTGTGCACGAAAAATTATTACAATACGCAGGATATACAGATTGCACATTAATTTTTTGTAAACTATCTGTGAACGAATTTTGATCTAAAATAACATTGTCATATTTTGTAGGAATGCAATATCCTCCTGAACCACCGCTACTTGCTGACCAATGAGCTGCATCTTGCCAATTTCCTGCTCCGCCAACCCAGTAAATAGTTTTTGGTGTTGGTGCCACAAAGTTTATTCCAGAGTTGTTTCTTAAATCAATAGAATTATTTGCTGAAAAATTAACCCCACCACTTACATTAATATCACGAAACAATAAATTATTGGCAATTACAACTGAAATAGCAGGCATTTGAATGTTTGCAACATAACTATTATATCCTGAAACTACATTAATTGGTTCCGTGCACGTCCCATTTGCCTCCAAATATTTATTAACGATTTGAGTTTCATTGTAAGAGAATGTATAATTTCTTCCCTTGCAAAGAATTAAACTGTCATATATATTATTTCCAGAAACAGAAAAATTACCAGCGTTGCTTTGATCACCCAATATTGCTTTACCAAAAACATTGTCGCCATAAATGTATCCACCAGCAAAAACCTGTAATTCATTTATTTGATTGCTGCCATTCAAATTAATGTTAGCTGTGGTAGTGATAGAATTAAACACATTTGTTCCTGTTAGCACAAGATTACTATTTCCTAAATGTTCGATATTGTAATAAGTTAAATTATTACCTGTTATTAAATTTACAGAATTGCTAAGACATTTAATTGTTGAAGTACCACTGTTCAAATTAAAATTTGTGGCATTGACATTCCAATTGTAGGAGTTGTAAAAAGGTAGGCCATAATTAACATTTCCATCTAAAGTAAAAATAGAACTACCTAAAACTAATCCACGAAGATTATTATTTCCCGACCAAAAATCTTCACATTTCACATTTTTGTTGTTGGTATTAAATGTTCCTCCGACCAAAGCAATTTGATTTTCAACTGTGAGATCATCTTGTAAAATCCATTCTCCATTAGGATTATTAAATGCAACTATCCCTTTGAAAATCAAACCCGAACTTGTTATTCGTGTGCCCAACAAATTACTTTCTAGATACAAAATACCAGAAAAATTTAAACTCATTGTTGAAGCAAATTTCAAATCCCCGCTTACATGCAACTCAGCTGATCCATTCAAGGAAGGATTATTCAAAACTCCAGTCCAATCCATATTTCTACTGAAAGAATTGTTGGCAAGTGTTACCGCTTGATTGGCAAGAGAAAAAGAATTTTGATCAAAAAAAACATCGTCGGTAGCACTTGGAATACAAGCACATGAATTACCTCCAGAACTCAAAGACCAATGGGTTGGATCATCGTAATTTCCAGAATTACCAATCCAATATAAGCTGCTTGATAATGAAAATTGAAATGATAATATTCCAAAAAAAACAATAAGTGTTAAGATTCTTTTCATAGTTTAGTATTTTGTTTTGTGTTTTCCAACGAAAATTTCCTTGCAAATATATGAATTATAATTTCATGAAACACATATAAATTACTAAGTAGGGTCTGCTGAAAAACGAAAACTATCTGATCTTTAATTTATTACCGTCCTTATTTATAATCTAGATGCAAGGTTTTTGATGGAATTTCTTTAAAAAGCTTGCACGCATTATTTTA
>JBIKSI010000157.1:0-6959 GCA_044348665.1 Crocinitomicaceae bacterium | reverse complement strand
TAAAATGAAGATAAGTAATGAAATACAAAACCAATTAATACGAGAAATAGTTATCCTTTCAGGTGGAGATCCTGAGAAAGTTGCGCATATTTTAGATGATTAAGCAGGTTTCGAACACTTCTAATTTCAATTCTTGCAAGAATTTAATCACCTTAAATCAGCGTTTTTTTCAGCGAACATCAGCGGGGAAAACATAAACAATTCTAGAGGTGATTGCAAGGGTTTTTAATTCTCACAAGAATCTAATCATCTTATTTCAGCGTCCTTTTCTGCGAATATCAGCGGGGAAGGAAATATTACAAATGTCGAATGTATACCAAGGCGCTGCTGAAAAAGTCAGATTTTAAATAAGAATGAACTTAGCCTATTCTTCATGCTCACTAACACTGTTTTTTACTTGTTCCCTGAAATCCTAAGGTCTAAAGTCCTATCTCATCCAAGTTGCCTTCGCTTTCCTTCAGTTTTATGATGTTTTTAAACAAGAAGTACCAGCAAGCAAAAGCACAAAGTACGTACCACACCATTACAATAAAGAACCAAAACAAAGGCATTAAATCGAATGAAAATAGTGCTTCTCGACGTCCAAATGCATTGTATTGTGCGTAAAACTCAAGAAATAGCCAACCTTCAGCAATTATTAAGGTTAACAATGCCATGATGAAATGTGTGAAATTTATTTTTCGAAAGTGTTTTTTGATTCCTAAATCCTTGCGTTTTAATACGATATTGGTAATAATTAAGGTCAAAATTGTTGGAAGTGAAATTAATCCACTGACAAGCATACATGCTAAGCTGGCAAAAAACAAATCGCTGCCATCAATACGGAAAAATCTCGTTCCTTCCGAAAACATGATTCCGTAAAACTCAAACCAAAGCGGTAAACCAATACTGCCAAACAACACGGTCAGAAACCAAGCTAAAAAAATCTTATATCCTTTCATATTTTGGCTATTATAAATTATTGTTCTCTTCCTGAAAGTTCTCGGACTCAACCCTACACTACTATCCACTAACTCCTAACTACTATCCACTAACTCTTCACTCTTAATTCTTCACTCTTAACTCTCAACTCCCAACCATTAACTATCAACTCTCTTCAACGTCCATCGAAGCAACCAAAAAGCTAAGAACGCGATAAAGCCACAAACAAAAAATGAAACTCCGTAATTTAAATCGGCAGTAGGTTTTACGCGGGTGGTAGAATAGTAGATCCACACAAAAAATAGAGGACTCAAAATTTCTGACAAACTCATTAAACTAGTGAAGATTCCTTGCAATTCTCCTTGTTCATTTTGTTCAACTTTGTTTGATACGATTGATCGAATAGATGGTTCAATTATTCCACATAAGGCATAAGGGAAAATTAATACGTACATCATCCAGCCATACGGAATTAATCCCATGGCGACCGTTGTGATTACTAGAGCAATTAAACCCAAGGTTGCTGCTCCTTTTTCACCTAATTTTTTTACAATTGCACCAGCCATTCCACCTTGGATGACACCAAATGCAACTCCAACCACAGCTAGTGAAATGCCAATGTCTTTCGGTTTCCATGCAAATTTGTCCATGGTGTAATAATTCCATAAAGAATGAATTCCCATGTTGGAAAGAAGCACTAAAAAAATTACTAAAAAAAGGTATTTATTTTTCTCAAATTTTAATATTTGTTTGAACGCCCCAAAAGGATTTGCTCTTTTCCAATCAAATGCGCGTCGTTGGTCAATTGACAAACTTTCTTTTAAAACAATCAATCCATAAATGAAATTTAACAATGAAAAGCAAGCTGCTGCAAAAAATGGTGCACGAGAACCAAAATCTGTCAATAAACCTCCGATTGCTGGCCCAATTACAAAACCAATTCCAAATGCTGCGCCAATCATTCCAAAGTTTTTCGCCCGGTTTTCAGGACTCGAAATATCAGCAATATAGGCTGCTGCAGATGTAAAACTCGCTCCAAAAATCCCCGCAATTGCGCGACCAAGAACCAACCAAAATAAATCAGGAGCAAAACACATAAAAATGTAATCCAATCCCATTCCTAACATAGACATTAATAAAATGGGTCTTCGTCCAAATCGATCACTCAAATTCCCTACCATGGGTGAAAAAAGAAATTGCAACAAAGCATACATCATCATCACAAAACCATAATATTTGGATGACTCATTGATGGATACATGGGCAGTTTCTGATACCAATACGGGGAAACTTGGAATAATTATCCCAATTCCAATAGAGTCCAAACAAACCGTGATTAGTACAAAAAATAAGGCGTTTTTTGAATGTGTCATGTTGATTATTTAAGGACAAAAATAAATAATTATCTCAAATAATATAGAATCTTTTTAATGTCTTAACATCCTAATATCTTAAAGTCCTAATGTCCTAATGTCTTAATAAGTAGTCTGCCATTTTGTCCTACTTTATCCTTTTGGTACAATTCATGACTTAAATTATCCACAAATAATTGAAGCTTAAAAAAAATAACTTATCTTTGGGCTTCAAAAATTTAAAAAATCATAGAAGTTAAATTCCACCAAACTTTTAACTTTTAACTTTAAACTTTTAATTTTAAACAATGATTGCAGGAATTTTAAAAAAGATATTTGGAGATAAAACTTCGATTGATAAGAAGGAATACCAACCCATTATTGAACAAACAAATCAGTTTTCGGAAAGAATGAAACAACTTTCTGATGATGAATTACGTGCAAAAACGTTTGAATTTCAAGCAAAAATCAAAGCTGGAACAAAAGGCTTAGATGATGAAATTTTAGGCTTAAAAGAAAAAGCAAACTCAGATGAAGTATCTGTTTTAGACAAAGAAGAATTATTCGATAAAATCGACGAGTTAAACAAAGATGTTGATAAAAAAATTGAAGAGGTTTTAAAAGAAATCATGCCTGAAGCATTTGCTGTGGTTCGTGAAACAGCCAGAAGGTGGGCTGAAAATGGTCAGTTAGAAGTTACAGCATTGGATTTCGATAAAACACTTTCTACACAAAAAGATGGAATTACAATTACCGGCGATAAAGCAATTTGGCACAACGAATGGACTGCGGCTGGAACACCAGTAAAATGGTCCATGGTTCACTATGATGTGCAACTGATGGGAGGTGCTGTTTTACATAAAGGAAATATCGCTGAAATGCAAACAGGGGAGGGGAAAACGCTAGTTGCAACACTTCCTGTTTACCTAAATGCGCTTGCAGGAAAAGGGGTTCACTTAGTAACAGTAAATGACTATCTTGCAAAACGAGATTCTGAATGGATGGGGCCATTGTATCAATTCCATGGTTTATCTGTGGCATGTTTGGATAAAACTAGACCAAATTCTCCAGAAAGACGTCAAGCTTATTTATCAGACATCACTTTTGGAACAAATAATGAATTCGGTTTCGATTACCTACGTGACAATATGGCAAGTTCTACGGAAGATTTGGTGCAACAAAAACACCATTATGCCATTGTCGATGAGGTCGATTCTGTATTAATTGATGATGCGAGAACACCATTGATTATTTCTGGACCAACTCCAAAAGGAGATGAGCACGAATTTCATGAGTTAAAGCCAAGAATTGAAAAGGTTGTGGCTGCTCAAAAAGCGTATGTGACTCAGTGTTTGGTCGAAGCAAAAAAGAAATTAGAAGTAATAAATTCTCCTTCGGACGATAAAAAGGATATGAAAACACTTTTGGAAGAAGGTGGGATGGCTCTTTTACGTGCACACAGAGGTTTACCGAAAAATAAAGCTTTAATTAAGTTTTTATCTGAATCAGGGATTAAAGCGCATTTACAAAAAACAGAAAATTTTTACATGGCTGAGCAAGGCAAGCACATGAAAAAAATTGATGCTGAATTGTTCTTTGTAATTGATGAGAAAAATAATACCATCGAATTAACAGAAAAAGGAATTGACCTTGTTTCTGGAAACGAAGACAGAGATTTTTATGTAATTCCTGATATTGGTGGTGAAATTGCAAAATTGCAAAAAACGGGAATCATAGGTGATGAATTAGCAACTAAAAAGGATGCTTTAATACGTGATTTTAGTATTAAATCTGAGCGAATTCATTCAATCAACCAATTATTGAAAGCATACACACTTTTTGAGAAAGAAGTAGAATACGTTATTATTGAAGGAAAAGTAAAAATTGTTGACGAACAAACGGGTCGTATCATGGAAGGTCGTCGTTATTCTGACGGTTTACACCAAGCAATTGAGGCAAAAGAAAACGTAACTGTTGAAGCAGCTACTCAAACCTATGCAACAATCACCCTTCAAAATTATTTCAGAATGTACCACAAATTAGCTGGTATGACTGGTACTGCCGAAACTGAAGCAAAAGAATTTTGGGACATTTATAAGTTAGATGTTGTTGTAATTCCTACGAATCGTCCTATTTCAAGAAAAGATCAAAATGATTTAGTTTATCGTTCAGCTCGTGAAAAATTTGCTGCAGTAATCGATGAAACTGAAAAATTAGTGAAAGCAGGTCGTCCTGTATTGGTTGGTACAACTACGGTTGAAATTTCAGAATTTTTGAGTAGAATGCTTAAAATGAGAGGAATTGAGCACCAAGTATTGAATGCGAAGTACCACCAACAGGAAGCTGAAATTGTTGCGAATGCAGGTAAATCAGGAGCGGTAACGATTGCTACCAATATGGCTGGTCGTGGAACGGATATCAAATTAGGTGAAGGTGTGAAAGAGGCTGGTGGTTTAGCTATTATTGGTACCGAGCGTCATGATTCTCGTCGTGTAGATAGACAATTACGTGGTCGTGCTGGTCGTCAAGGTGATCCAGGTTCTTCTCAGTTTTTTGTTTGTTTGGAAGACGATTTGATGCGTAAATTTGGTTCTGAGCGTATCGCAAAAATCATGGACAGACTTGGTTTGAAAGAAGGAGAGGTGATTACACATTCCATGGTTTCCAAATCAATTGAGCGTGCTCAGAAAAAAGTGGAAGAAAACAACTTTGGAATGCGTAAACGTTTATTGGAATACGATGATGTCATGAACGCGCAACGTAAAGCGATTTACAAAAAACGTCACAATGCTTTGTTTGGAGATCGTTTAGGTTCCGATGTTGCAAATATGTTTTATGACGTTTCAGAATCAATTGTATTCAATTTTCCACATGCAAATCAATTTGAAGATTTCACCCTTGAGCTTTACCGAGTATTAGGAATTGAATCCCCAGTTTCAGAAAGTGATTTTTCAACATTAAATAAAAATGAAATTGTAAACCGCGTTTTCGATGCAGTTCAAGAGCATTATGTTCGAAAAAACACAAAAATTGCTGAACGAGCTTTCCCTCAAGTCAAAAATGTATTTGAAAATCCTTCCAATAGATATGAAAATATTTCTTTCCCACTAACTGATGGTAAAAAAGAAATGCAAATGATTGTAAGTTTAGAAGAAGCATACAAGTCTGGAGGTAAAGCCTTGACTAGCTCTTACGAAAGAAATATCGTACTTGCAATGATTGACAATGAATGGAAAGAGCACCTTCGTGAAATGGATGATTTAAGAACTTCAGTTCAACAAGCAGTTTACGAACAGAAAGATCCATTGTTAATTTACAAATTGGAATCATTTGAGCTGTTTAAAACAATGCTTAGTCGACTAAATGTGGAGACTATTGAAACTTTGGTTAAAATGGATATTCCTTTTTTACAAGATGAAATTAAAACGACGAATAAGGAAGTTACCCAGCAAAATTCATATGAGAAAGCACAATTGGGAATGACTTCTACTTCTACTCAAGCACCTCAATTTAATGGGGCAGAGGGTTACCAAGAGGCAATTCAAAATTCATACAATGAACCAGTAAAAAAACAACCTGTTGTTGCTGACCCTAAAATTAATCGCAATGATGCTTGTCCTTGCGGTAGTGGTAAGAAATACAAACAGTGCCACGGTAAATAAAATGATCTAATTTTAATTATAATTTTAAGTCACTCTGTTAGGGTGACTTTTTTTGTGAAAATAAAATTGGTTTTTTCTTAAAATCGAACTGAGGTTTGTTATTCTTTTATTTATTTTTTTATGATTTTGGATTTAAAAAATCCAAATTAGTTCTCCTTGTTTCCTTAAGGTTTGGTATTTTTTCTAAAAATAGACTTACCTCGCACCCCTATGTTGTATTTTTCACAATAATAAATAAATTTTCACGAAATTACTTTTCTTGTTAAAAATCCAACGTCAAAAATCCTCCGTTTATCTAAGTTGAGCTACACCTAAGTGTTAATTAAACACTCTGCTTCTAATGGAGAATACAAAAATATTCATTGGAAAAGCTTAAATGTTCATTAAAAACATATGAATATTCATTGGGAGTTTTGTTTTGCTAATTCTAAAGCTAGTTTTAAATAATTGTTAAAAAATACTTAGTTTATCGTTAGGACAATTTTATGTTTTCTTGTTAAATTTGCCCAAACTATAAAATAAAACAAAGCTATGAAAAAAATTTTTGTGCTTTGTGCGTTTATTTCACTGAAAATGATTGTTTTCGCACAAACAAAATATTTTGATTTCGAAAGTACACAAGTCGATTTCAAGATTGACCACTCCATCCTAAATGATACAGAATTTGTATCAATGGTAAATTTGCTTAAAGCAACGCCAAATCTTAATAATTTTGATAGGGAGAATGAAAGCACTTTAACTTTTAGTTACCAAGTGTTTGATCAAACAAAATTAAATGATGTGCAAAAAGATATTCAAAATCTTATATCTGCAAATCAAGTGTTTGTTGAATTCGCTGATTTGAGAAATGTCCCCTTGGTGTTTATTCCGAATACATTTTCACAAAGTCGCTTCTTTATTTCAAATCACTAGTGTCCGATAAGAATTAGAATCGGGGATTTTTCAACCTACAACCCAGTGTTTAGTGGTTTTTTTATTTGATTTTCAAAAGTAAGCCCTACATTTTACGAGGAGTTTTGTGAGA
>JBIKSI010000156.1:0-7048 GCA_044348665.1 Crocinitomicaceae bacterium | reverse complement strand
ATATACTCTTCCTGGAGAAATAGTTCGAATTGGTGGTTTTTCATTTTCCATGACACGAACTTGAACAGAAGATGTGTGTGTTCTCAATGCCATTTCTTTCTCGCCTTTTTCAATAAAAAAAGTATCCTGCATATCACGCGCTGGATGTTCTGGCGGAAAATTTAAGGCAGAAAAGTTATGCCAATCATCTTCAATTTCTGGACCTTCAGAAACTTTATATCCAATTCTTGAAAAAACATCAATAATTTCAGATCTAACCAGGGAAATAGGATGGTGGGAGCCTAAATTATAACTTTCACCGGGACGCGAAAAATCTATTCCAGAAAATGAGTTGGTATTTTGTTCAAATAATTCTTTTTTAGCGGCATAAACTGTTTCAGCAAGAACTCTCAAATTATTCATCAACTGACCAATTTCTTTTTTTTGTTCGTTCGGTACATTTTTGAAATCATTAAAAAGTTCTTTAATTGAACCTTTTGTCCCTAAATATTGGATACGAAATTGCTCTAATTCTGCTGCATTTTCTATCTTGCTAATTTGAATTTGATTTTCTAAACCTTGAATTTTTTCTTTCATATTTTTTGCTAAAACGAGCGTAAATTTATTGTAAAAAAGTGAAACAAAAAAATAATAAAGACGTTATACTAACGTTGAGATGTTAAAACTTTTTTATTTTTTTGTGCGAAATTAATAAATAAGTCGTATTTTTGGCATTGAGAACAGATTTAAATAAATAAATTTAAGTTAAATATGAAAAAAATTTCAAGTTTTGCGGTGTTTTTCGCTTCAATGATGTTTTTATTGGGTTTTGGGTTTTCCTCTTGCGAAAGTAAAGATCCTTCTATTTTGAAGGTTTATGTGCGTGATGAAAACAACGATTTATTGCCAAAAGCGAAAGTGATTATAATTGGAGACACAAAATCAAACCCACCTACGATTGATTATGTTGATACGGTTTTTACTGATGAATTAGGAGTTGCAGTTTTTGATATGGAAAAATTTTATGAGCTTTCTGAAAAAAACACCACTTCAGGTTATTTTGATATTTTAGTGAAACACCTTGCTGATCAAACTACTGGCAGAGTTAGAGTGAAAGAACACATTACCACTGTTGAGACCGTTAGATTTGAACCTTAAATAAAGATTTTTATATGAAAAGAAATTATTCAATAGCTATAGCACTTTTTATTTTTGCTGGAACGATGGTTGTTTCAAGCTGTAAAAAAAAGAAAGATACAATTGCAAAAGTTTTTGTAATGGATGAAAATAACAATCCAGTTACTACTTGTCGAGTTATTCTGAAACCAGAGCCATCAGAAAGTGCTGCTGGAAAAACATTGATTGATGCAGATACAGCTGTTACTAATTCATCTGGTGAAGCTATTTTTAACTACAACGAATTGTACCAATTAGGTCAAGCGGGTGTTGCAGTATTAAACGTAGAAGCTTTTAAAGACGGTTTGACAGGAAGTTCAGTAATTCAAATTAAGGAAGAAGTTACATCTGAAACAACTGTTTTTATAAAATAAAACATTTAAAAAATATTAGTAAATGAGAGGCTTTTGGCCTCTTTTTTTGTGCCTTATTAGTTTTTGGGTTTTGTTATTTTTATGTTAATATAAATATTAGTTTGAACGAATACAGAATTTGCCTGTATTGGGAAATAACATTAAAACAAATCAAAATGAAAAAGATAATAACAATTATAATTTTAGCAATAAGTTTTGCTTCAATTGCCACAGAAAAAGATCATGTAAAGTCGACTATTTCAGATGTTACAGTTTATATGCAAGGCGCTCAAATTTTCAGAAAAGCGAATTTTAGCGTGAAACCTGGAATAACAGAAATAATAATTGATGGAATTTGTCCCACGATAGATCCAAACAGTATTCAAGTAAAAGCATTTGGTAATGTTGTAATTTTAGATTCAAAATATACGCTGTATTATCCACAACCAGATAAGGTTTCAACTTTAGATGGAATTCCATTAAAAATTAAAAAGGACATTTTTACATTAGAAGACTCTTTGTTGGTTTTAGGCTATGAAATTATGGAAATTCAAGACGAGATTGATGTTTTAAATGCTTCCAAAATTATTCTTGCAAATAATGGAGCAATTAGAGGTACTGGAAAAGTAAATGATAGCATCCAATTATTGAAACAAGCAGTTGAGTATTATGGCTTGAAAATGAATGAGATAAATAAAAAACTATTGCAATTAAATCGCAAGAAAAACGAAAAAAATTTAAGAAAAGCTGGAATGCAAACTCGTTTGAATAATCTAAAAAATTATCAAAATGCAAATGGATTAGAAGAGGAAGAAAAAGGCCCAATTCATCGACTAATTGTTACTGTTTCATCCAAGGAAGTGGTGACAGGAAAATTAAATTTTTCTTACCTCGTTTCCTCTGCAGGTTGGACACCTTTGTATGACCTAAAAAGTGAGGTTGCTACCGGGAAAGTAAATTTAAACTACAAAGCACAAGTTTTTCAAAATACGGGAATAAATTGGGAAGATGTTCGATTAACGATTTCAACAAATAATCCATACATGAATAAAACTAAACCAACTTTACATCCTTGGTATATAGATTATTACATGCAAAATCCTGCTACAGGTTATGGTTATACAGCTGCTCCATCCATTCAAAAAGAATCTCAGACAAAAAGGGATTATGATTCTGAAAAAGTGCTGGAAGATGCCTTGAATATGAATTCAGCCTCAACTTCAGCTAATTTTGTGACCATGGTCGATCAAATAATTTCTGCAGAATTTAAAATTGATTTGCCTTATTCAATTGCATCAAACAATGAATCTCACATGGTTTTGATTAAAAATGAGGATTTAGCTGCTACGTTTAAATATTACACCGTTCCAAAAATTGACGCATCGGTATTTTTAGTAGCACAAATTTCTAAATTGGACGAATTACAATTGGTGCCTGCAAAAGCAAATATATTCTTTGACGGAACGTATATGGGAGAAACCTACATTGATCCCAGAAATATGGAAGATACCTTGTCCTTAAGTTTAGGAAAAGATCCAAATATTATTGTAAAAAGGACTTTGTTGAAAAAAGATTCGAAGGAAAAAATAATTGGAACTCAAAAAGAACGCACAAATTCCTTTGAAATTGAAATTAAAAATTTGAAATCTACAAATATTGAGGTTGTAATTCAAGATCAAATTCCAATTACACAAAATGGCGATATTACCATTGAAACTTTGGAAACTAGCAAAGCAAAACACAATGAAACCACTGGGATTTTAGAATGGGAAGTTAAGCTAAAAAGCAAAGAATCACAAAAAATTAAATTTGGTTACAAAGTGAAATTTAATAAGGACATTAATTTGCAATTGAACTAAAGAAAAATTTTTAAACAAACGAAAGCAAAAAGCTGTATCAATTCAAGGTACAGCTTTTTTTTGTAATTTTGGAAAAAATAATTGTATGTTAGGATTAAAACTTCCCACCGACCCAAGATGGGTAAATATTGCTGAAAAGAACATTGAGGAAATACTTATTGATCATGCATTCTGCGAGCAAAAGGCGGCAAGTAATGCTATTTCAATTATTGTTCAATATCCGCATTTAACTGACTTGGTGAAGGAAATGACTGCAATTTGTCAAGAGGAAATGGAACATTTTAATATGGTCCATGACAAACTATTGGAAAGAGGTTTTAAATTGGGATTTGAACGAAAAGACCTTTATGTAAATGATTTAGTTTTATACCTAAAACGCGAGAATAGTGGTGGTCCAAGAGAAAGTCATTATGTAAACCAAATGCTTTTTGCAGCAATGATTGAGGCTAGAAGTTGTGAACGGTTTAAAATCTTATCAGAGGAAATTAAAGATGAAGATTTAAAGACTTTTTACCGTGATTTGATGGAAAGTGAGGCGCGGCATTATACAACTTTCTTGCATTATGCAAAAAAATATGCAAAAGAAATTGATGTGGATGAGCGTTGGAAAAGGTTCTTAGAATTTGAAGCGAGTTTGATGGAAAAATACGGGAAATCTGAAACTATTCACGGGTAAATCTCGTCTCTTCAATTGAGCTCAAAATAATTTCCCCAGCTTTTCTGATTTCAGCTTCAGTAATTGTCAATGGCGGTGAAAGTCGAAAACTATAAGGATGAGATAAAAACCAAAAACTAATTAATCCTTTTTCTAAGCAACGTTTGACTACTTTTTCTACTCGTTCAAAACTTTCCATATCAAAGGCAAACATCATTCCAATGCGACGAATTTCTTTTATTTCTGAGCTTTGACTAATAATGTCAACTAAAATTTGACCTAATTTTTCTACCTGATCAAAATCTATTTCTGTTTCCATTATTTCAAGACAAGCCAATCCTGCAGCGCAATTCACTGGATGTCCTCCAAAAGTTGTGATATGTCCCAACATTGGATTGTAGGTGAATTTCCACAAATTTTCTTTGGCAGAAACCAAAGCACCAATTGACATTCCTCCTCCCAATGCTTTACCTAAAGTTAAAACATCTGGGACAACATTAAAGTGTTCGAACGCGAAAAGTTTTCCTGCTCGTCCAATTCCACATTGAATTTCATCAAAAATCAAAAGAGCGCCTACTTCTGTGCATTTTTCTCTTAAAGCCTCCATGAAATTTTTTGAAGGAACGCGAACGCCTGCATCTCCTTGTATAGTTTCAATGATAACTCCAGCAGTTTTACTTGTAATCTGTTCTAAATCAGGAATGTCATTGAATTGTAAAAATCGTACATCAGGCAATAAAGGTCGGTAAGCTTGCTTTTTTAATTCGTTTCCAGAAACACTCATTGAACCATGCGTACTTCCATGATACGAACCTCGAAATGAAATTAATTCACTTCTTCCAGTGACACGTTTTGCTAACTTTAATGCAGCTTCATTTGCCTCTGTTCCTGAATTTACTGTGTAAACGGAATTTAAAGAAGCGGGTAGGAGCGAGCTTAGTTTTTTTGCGAAATTTAATTGTGAATCTTGAATAAACTCACCATAAACCATGACGTGTAAATGTCGATCTACCTGATGTTTTATTGCTTGAATCACTTTTGGATTTCCATGACCAATGTTACTTACTGCAACACCAGCAATCATGTCCATGTAAGCTTTGCCTGATTTGTCGTAAATGTAAATTCCTTCCGCTCGATCAATGTCAATCAAATAGGGGGATTGATTCGTTTGACCTTGGAAAGTTAGAAAATCGTTTACCATATTGAGATAGATAGATTATTAGATTTTTCGACTATTGGAAGGATTCACCCCACAGTCGAAAAATCTAACAATCAAAAAGTCAAAAATTAAGCTTTTCGAGCTATCGCTTTTTCAGCTGCTTCAACGATATTTTGAGTATCAATTCCGTATTTCGTCATCAAAGCCATTGGTTCTCCACTTTCTCCGAATTTATCGTTTACGGCAACAAATTCTTGCGGAGCTAATAAATGTTGAGTCAATACTTGAGCAACAGAATCACCCAAACCTCCATTTCTCATGTGTTCTTCAGCTGTTACAACGCAACCAGTTTTCCCAACTGATTTCAAAATTGCATCTACATCCAAAGGTTTGATTGTGTGCATGTTAATTACTTCTGCATTAATTCCTTTCTCAAGTAAAATTTGAGCTGCTTCAATAGATTTCCAAACTAAATGTCCGCAAGCAATAATTGTTACGTCAGTACCTTCAAAAATTGTATCAGCTTTTCCAATTACAAATTTTGCGTCATCTTTAATAAAAATTGGCATTACTGGTCGTCCAAATCGTAAATAAACAGGACCTTGATGTTCAGCAATCGCGATAGTTGCTTGTTTTGTTTGGTTAAAATCACATGGAACAATTACCGTCATATTTGGTAACATTTTCATCATTCCAATGTCTTCCAAAATTTGGTGCGTTGCTCCATCTTCTCCTAAAGTCAAACCTGCGTGAGAAGCACAAATTTTTACATTTTTTTGAGAATAGGCAACTGATTGACGAATTTGATCATAAACGCGTCCAGTTGAAAAGTTTGCAAAAGTTCCTGTGTAAGGAATTTTACCACCAACGGTCATTCCCGCTGCGATACCAATCATATTCGCTTCTGCAATTCCAATTTGAAAAAATCGTTCTGGGAAATCTTTTTTGAAGGCATCCATTTTAAGAGATCCAATC
Organism: Crocinitomicaceae bacterium; assembly: GCA_044348665.1. Classification (GTDB taxonomy): domain Bacteria; phylum Bacteroidota; class Bacteroidia; order Flavobacteriales_D; family Crocinitomicaceae; genus M2408. Next base: position 892 of record JBIKSI010000156.1, on the reverse strand, counting down.
AAATCAGCACATAAACCTACAACTTCAGAATTAGTTTTTGCTACTTCATGTAAACCTTCACCAAATCCTGATCGCGTGTCTTTTTTTCCTAAAATTTCAATTTCTTTCATTTTTATAAATTTATTGTTGTTGTTTTATTTGAATATATTTTAAAATCTTTTTCAAAGGTATTTGCCGATGAACGAAGATTTTTTTGTCTGTAAACCATGCGGTAACTTCCTGGTTGCATGAATACATTGTCATAATTCTTACTTAAATCTAAGTTGTGAATCCAGTCCCATTTCCCTTCAGAATTAAGCATAAAAAGTTGTGCTACAATGTTATTCGCTGATTTGTAACTCAGAAGACCTGGTGCGAGGATATCGACATTGGTTGTACTATTTTGATCCACCGTGATTGTCTGATAAATTCGCGGTAAAGTCATGATTTCTAAATCATATTTCCCGATGATGTACTTATCGACAAAATTAAGATCTTGTAAGTTTATTGTTTGCGTACTTCCATGGAGCATTACACGCGTAACTATTGCGTAATCTTTGTTCCCATTGCTCGTTCGCACTTTTAAATAACCTTGTGGACCATCAACGTTAATCGTATTATGTGTATTTTTTACGATTGTAATGTTTTTCTTTTCAATCTTTGGGAGCGTATTTACAACTAAATCATACTTAAAGTTAGGGTCAATCACGAGTGTATCTGGATTACCATAACGATTAATCGTATGCGTGTAAGTATATTTCAATTTGTTAGTTCCAGCCTCGTATAAGAACATTGTAACGTCCGTTTCCTTTGGGTTTTTGGAACTATCGTTGATGTTAATTTGAACGGTTGTATTACTTATTGATTTGTTTACAATTGTTTTTAAAACATTTTTAAAAGCATCTTTTGTTTC
>JBIKSI010000154.1:0-7093 GCA_044348665.1 Crocinitomicaceae bacterium | reverse complement strand
CAAATCTTATTTCAGGCCTAATTGCGTATAGCTTTTTTCCTAAAAAACCAGCTATCAAATATGATGTAGATTTATCTTTACAATTGGCACTTTATTAATCGAACTGAGGTTTGTATTTCGTTTTTTTTCGAATTTTTCAACTATTTCTGCATCCACTTTTAGAAAAAAATAACCTCCTTTTCTTTTTTCAAGTTGATCAATAATTTGTTCGCTTTTATACATTTTCATTTGTTATATTAAAAGTTTTCTTATTTCTGTTTACCTCATTTTGGTCATCGTGTAAAATGTTATATAACGTTTTGGTGCTAGGCCTCGCCACCTATTCACGGCAATAGCACATATTTCTTTATATTCACTTCACTTTTTAGAATCTGTTGGGGTGGTGCCGCTTAGGTGATGTAACCAGCTGGGCTTTCTGTCCGTTGTTGTTTCATATTAGTCTTATTCCTTGTTTTTCAAGTTTGTTTGCTCCTGAAAAAACTCCAAAACTTCCAATTTTTCTTGCCACCAATTTATTGTGAATTTGATATTTTAATTTCCTTGATGTCGCTTGAATTTCTGTCCAGTCCCAAGAACTAACAAGTCCGTTAACTTTATTTGTTTCTTCCCATTTTAAAGCACTTTTTTCATTAAAGTGTCCAATGTGAGATTGGTTTAGTTCATTATTTTTAAGTCCTCCGAAATATAATTGAATAAGTCCCCAACCTTCTGTCGCATAACGAAACGTATGTCCATTGCAACGTTTTGGGTCAAGGTCAACTTTTCTGAAAATCGGTTTGCCTTTATGTCTTGGTGTCCAGAGTTGAAATGTCGTTCCGAATTCGTCTATTTCAAGGTCAAACTTCGAGGATATTTCGTCACTTGTTTTATATTGGCAAATCTCTTGTCCGTATTGTGAGCCTAAGTCGTAAACCTGTAAGTCAGTGCTCTTGAAAATGAATTCAAGAATTTCCAATTTGTCTGCCTTGTCGGCGAAAAAGTTATAGTTCATTGTCTTAAGTTATCGGTCGCACCTAGCCTTGCAGCCAACGTTTTGGCGCCTAGGCGATCGCCGCCTCTCGATTCAGTTTATTCAAAACTACTAATTTTCCTGTTAAGCACCAAATTTTCCTATGAAATGCTGTGGCGGTAGCGCTTGAGACGATGTTGGGCGTAGTAATTATATTTTCGCAATCTGCATATCTTTATTTTTTAATTTGCTTGTTTGTAAAAATGGAAGAATAATATTTCTTATTTCTATACTTAAAGCATTTATCAAACGAAGCTTTGCAAAAGGACGGTGATACACCAAACTAATTTCTCTAACAGGAAATGGCGATTTAAAATCACTCACTTTTTCTTTTTTTGCTAATGGCAAATCCAAATAGTAAAGCTCTGGTATGAGCGTTAGTCCATTAAATTCATCAACCAAATTGAGCAAAGTCTCAAATGAATTGGGTTGAAATTTCAAATTTTCATATACCATTTTGTTGTTCAATGAGCATAGATCTATAATTTGGTCGGTAATACAATTTCCTTGTTGTAATAACCACAATTTTTCTACGTCAATTTCTTTGGGAGTTCGGTAATTTCTATTTTTTTGATTATCTCCGTAAACCAGTAATTTTTCGTAGTAGAGAATCTCTTCTTCAATTTCTGAATGATTTAATGGAGTGGAAACAATTCCGACATCAATTTCCATCTTTTTTAATTTATCCAATACATTTTGGGTTGTGGTTTCTTCAATTCGAATTCTTAGGTTTGGATATTTATGAAAAATGACGGGCAGAATTCTATGCAACAAATTGCTTGCTATGGTTGGAATGATGCCAATTTTGATTTCACCTTCAATTTTTCCTTTGACTTGATGAGCCAATTCTACGAGATAATTTTTATGAAAAACCACTTTTTTTGCTTCCTCTATGATTTCTTTGCCACAATCTGTAGTAATAATTGGATTTGTTTTTCTATCAAAAAGAACCACATCCAATTCTTCTTCTAAACGCTTAACCATTGTACTCAATGTAGCTTGAGTAATAAAGCAGGCTTCTGCAGCTTTGCTAAAACTTTTGTAATTGTCTAGGGCAATAATGTATTCTAACTGTTGTAAGTTCATTTTGTAACTATTGATAATGTCAATAGCAAATATAAAAAATATTGTCATTGTAAATGATTTGAGACTACATATCTTTGAAAAATAAATAACAACTTAAAATTTCAAAAAATGGAAAATCAAGAATCAAAACAAATTAGCATGCCAAGAATTGGCGAAAAAGCACCAGAATTTAAAGCAGTAACCACACAGGGAGAAATCAATTTTCCAAGTGATTATTCAGGGAAATGGTCAATTTTGTTTAGTCATCCAGCAGATTTTACACCTGTTTGTACTTCTGAATTTATGACTTTTGCCTCCATGCAAGACAAATTCAAAAAAGCCAATTGCGAATTGGTAGGTCTGTCTGTTGATGGTTTGTATAGCCACATTGCTTGGCTTAGAACAATCAAGGAAAAAATTGAGTACAAGGGAATGAAAAACATTGAAGTTACTTTTCCTCTCATTGAAGACATTACCATGGAAGTCTCTGCCAAATATGGAATGATTATGCCTGGAGAAAGCAACACAAAAGCCGTTAGAGCCGTATTTTTTGTTGACCCAAATGGAATTATTAGAGCCATCATCTATTATCCTTTATCAATTGGTAGAAATTTTGATGAACTTTACCGTGCATTGATAGCTATGCAAACCACAGATGCTTTTAATGTAGCTTGTCCTGCAGATTGGCAAGTTGGAGATGATGTTATTGTTCCTACTGCTGGTTCTTGCGGAGTAGCAAAAGAAAGAATGGACGACAATGAAAATCTTGATTGTAAAGATTGGTTTTTCTGCACAAAAAAACTAGACAAAGATTTGGTTTTGAAAACCCTAATCAAAGATTAAAATTAAATCTTATTTTTATTTTATTTCTTTTTTAAAACCCGAACCAATTATAAGGTTTGGGTTTTTTATTATTACGCCCAACGTTTTCGGGCTTGGCGAAGGTGGCGATTTTCAGCACAAATGTTGATGCGGAGAACCAAACTTTGATCATCCACAAATGTGTCTGCGGAGCACTGAACCGCCAATTTTGCCAAACCCGTGTTCAAGCGAAATTCTCCTGTCGTCGAATCAGCTAACAAACAGTGTTTTACATCTACTTCCATATCATAAAAGTATGAAAAAGTTTTAAATTAGAACATATTTTAAAATTTAGTTTCATGAAAAAAAAGTAGAAGAACATGCTGTTGTTAGCAAGTTAAATGCTGAGGTTGTTGTAGCGATGGAACAACTTGAAAAAGTGATGGTTGCGGGTAATTATGCAGAGAGAAGTGTTGAGGCATATGCGCGTGAAATTCGATTTTTCGCGGAGTATTTCCCCGATTTAGAACCGAAATTATGGACCGAAAATCATGTAGTAGAATACATGCGTTACCTCAAAATGACACTGGGAGCGTCTTATTCGAAACACAAAATGGTGGCGCAAAGTATGGCGTTTTTCTTTCGTCATGTGCTCAAAACACCATTTGATTCGAAGAGCAAATTGTATCCAAGACGTGAGTTTAAACTTCCGTGCGTGTTGTCGCAAGAGGAAATTAAGAGTTTGTTGGAAAATGCTTCGAGCTTGAAACAGCGCGCAATCGTGGAACTTTTTTACAGTTCGGGTTTACGTTTGGAGGAACTTCAACTGATGAAAATGACTGATATTGAGTCGTCTAACAATCGTATTCGTGTCAACCATGGTAAAGGTAAAAAACAACGCTTCACGATTTTGTCTCAAACGTGCTTAAAAACCTTGCGCGAGTATTTTAAATACGAAGAAAATAAGCCAAAAGTCTATCTTTTTGAAGGTCAAACGCCTGGAAAACCGATGAACTCTCGAAGCATTCAACACAGTGTTCGTATGGCGTATAAAAATGCTGGACTCTCGCACAAAGAGCGCAAAGTACATGCGCTAAGACACTCATTTGCAACACACATGCTCGATAATGGAATGGATATTTTTACCATCAAAGAACTGCTTGGACACAGTAAAATCGAGACAACGATGGTGTATTTGCACCTCCAAACGAGCAAACGAAATTCATTGGTGAGTCCGCTGGATGTGTTGTACAAACCCAAAAATGAAATTGAGCTGATTGCAACAGGTAGTTTGGTCTTAAATGGCTAGTTTACAAGATGTTTTAAAGGTCGTTGATTGGCAAAATACACTTCCTGAAGCTTCGCACAAAGTATTGAGTTTGATTGAACGTTGTCACACTTCTGCGATGGGGTACCATGCCTATTCGTGTGAAGATACATCGTGTAAACATGTTCATATTCAATATCATGGGTGCCGAAACAGGCATTGTACACATTGCGGAAGTTTGCGTGCTACGGAGTGGATGGAGGATCGTTTGCGGAAACTGCTTCCTGTGAAGTATTTCCATGTCGTTTTTACGCTTCCGAGTGAACTCAAAGCTCTTGCGTACCTCAATCGAAAAGTGATTTATAACTTACTGTTTGAGAGTAGTTCACGTTGTATTTTGAAGTTGAGCAAGGACGAAAAACGCTTGGGTGGAGTGCCGAGTATTACTTCAGTACTTCATACGTGGGGGCAAAAGTTGGATTTCCATCCACATGTGCATTGTATCGTAAGTGGAGGAGGAATAGATAAGAATTTGAACTGGCAAAAACTTAAAAAAGGAAATGGAACGTATCTTTTTCCGTATTCGGTGATGGAACCCTTGTACAAAGGTTTTTTTCTTGCGAAGTTGAATGAATTGGTTGAAAACAAGACTGTTCAACTTCCTGAAAACACGAATTGGAAGGTTTTGAAAAACGACTTGTACCTCAAAAAGTGGATTGTTTACGCCAAAAATCCGATGGGAAATGCGGCGCAAGTGGTGGAATATTTAGGAAGATATACCCAAAAAATCGCTATTTCAAATCACCGTATACAGGAAGTAGACCAAGACGGAAATGTTTTATTTTGGTACAAGGATTACAAAGACGAAGGAAAAAGAAAGATGTTAAAACTAACTGGAAATGAGTTTTTAAGACGTTTTTCACAGCACATTCTTCCAGCACGATTTGTTCGCATTCGGCATTACGGTATTTTGGGAAATTACAAGCGAAAAGAACGTTTGAAAGCAATTTTGGAGAAGTTCAAGGTTCCAAAGCACCCAGAGAAACTAAAAGTGCCCACAAACATCCAGAATCTGTTGCGTTTTGGAAGATCGCATATCCTATGTCCTAAATGCAAAAAAGCGAACTTAGTGTTGACTCAAGTCATCTTACCAAACGCTAGAGATGGACCTGCAAAAGCAATTGTCAATCAGTGTTTTAGTGGTAATAATTGATTTTTCGCAAGAGGCGGACAGCCACAACTATGCTCAATTGCGAAGAAAATCGACCCAAAACACGCATTTCCAACTCGAAATCAGCTTGAAATGAATGAGAAATGTTTAAAAATCACTCAAAATTGGCTTGAAAAATGATATTTGAAGCTAGAGTTTTGAAAAAAGAGAGTTGGCGATAGTGCTACAAATTCCCTAAGTGAAGTTAGATGCAAACTTGAAGGAATGACGCTGAACACCGAGTAAATCGACAAAGCTACAAGACCGAAACAACAATGCAAGAAAAAAGCGATGAAGAAAATTTTAACTTCATCGCTTTTTTTAGTGCTTTTGTCGACTACTCGGATAAATGTTAGCGGGTCGTTGTTTTATTGTTCGCTCGTGTTTCATTAAATTTTTTAAGATTAAAACTAAGTCCAAGTTTTACATAGTAACCACTTAACTCACTTGAATGGTTTGGGGTTACAAAACGCCAACCAAACCCAGTCTTAAGCTTTAGATACGTCAAAAGGTCATAACTGAAATGCAAGCCTGTTTCAATAGGAATAATGAGTTCTTTACCTTTGCTAACTTCTATTCCGTTTTGATTTAGCTGTCTGTAAAAGTTGTTGCCAATCCCTGCTTGCAGATACGTTGTCATGCCAAATTTTTTATACTGGTAAAAGTCAAATTCTTCTCCTATACTGGCAAAAAACAATCTATTTTTCTTTGTAATCCCATTTTGATCAACAAATTTGCCTATTTCAAAAGGAGTTCCATTAATACCTATTTTGAATCTGAGTTTTTTCCCGAAACTAATTCCTGTGTACAATCCATAGATAACGGTATGATGCTGATAAATGTGAGTTCTTCTGTTGTCAAGGCCATAAACAATTTCTCTCTTTTTTTTCAAAGTTTCAAAAGGGTTCGTAATATTCTGTGAATAGCCTTTTATGCAAATTAGTAATGCGATTAAAGATGATATGACTTTTAAATTAAACATTCAATTCTTGTTATTAAAAGCCCAATTTACACTAAATGCCAAAATGAGTTTTATAGAAAATAGCTGCATTACAATTTCTGTCAATGGGTCGGAATAATTCAAAAGAGTTGATAGAAATAAGGAAAAAAGCAAAAGTGTTACAGCAATTATTCTTTGATTGTATTGCTTTTTTATATTCAAAACAACTATTGAGCTTGTCAGAGTAAATAATGATACTCCCAAAATCGCTAATAACTCACTCGGGAAAATCCAAATGAGAATTGATGGCTGTAAAAGATGAAAAAAAATAAATAAGTATCTCTTTCGTAACGACTCTGAATAATAATTATTTGTCCCGTTTGTAAAATTAGCAATAACTCCGCCAGCAATATCAAGGGCGAGTATTGTCAGTATAACTAATTTAAAATTTGAAATGTCCGCATTCCATTTAAGCAGAAGTGTCAGTCCAGCAAATGAAATGGAGCTAATTATAATTGCCAACAAGTCAAATACTGTTGTTACTCGTCCGAACAGTTCAACTAGAAACTTATGAACTTGAATTTTCTTGTTTTGCATTTTCATGATCTTGTTCTCCTCTTACAATGCCCGCTAACGGTTTGCGTGCAGGCAATCGTAGCCCTGTGTTACGCCTACGGCAGGGCTATGGCGCTTGCACGCTGTTGAACAAAAGCTTCGCTAGCCTGCATTTCCGATCCATACTACAATAATACAAATTTTTCGTAGAAGAACTCATAATTCTAAAAAATTAAATTATGAGTT
>JBIKSI010000155.1:0-7093 GCA_044348665.1 Crocinitomicaceae bacterium | reverse complement strand
TAGTAAACTTATGTAAAGAATTAAATTGAGGACCTAAATCTAAATAATGTAAAAAGGCATCTTTTTCGTAACCAACATCAACGAAAGCTGCGTTTAAACTTGGTACGATTTTTCTCACTTTTCCAAGGTAAATGTCACCAACGGCGAATTCATTATTCCCTTGTTCTTCGTGTAATTCAATAAGTTTGCCATCACGCAACAGAGCTAACCAAATTCCATTTGATCTGGAATCAACAATTAGTTCTAAATTCATGAAGCGAATATTAAGACGTTAAAAAAAGAATAACTTAGCAGAAATCTACTAAGTTATTCACTAATATCAATTAGAAATTATTTTTTCTTTTTATGACGATTTTTTCTAAGTCTTTTCTTACGCTTGTGCGTAGCCATTTTATGTCTTTTTCTTTTTTTACCGCTTGGCATAATATATGATTTTAAATGTTAAACAATTTTAAGGTGTTTTGAATCGTAGTGAAAAAAAACACTCCCATTTTTTACAAAGGGAGTGCAAAGATATGTATTTCAATTCAAATAGACACTATTTTCAATCAAAAAAAGAAAATTATTTTGAAATAACTTTGTTTTTAACCTCCTCAACAAAAGTTTTTGCAGGCTTGAATGCTGGAATGTTGTGCGCTGGAATGATAATTGTTGTTTTTGCAGAAATATTTCTTCCTGTTTTTTCAGCTCTTTCTTTCACGATAAAACTTCCAAATCCTCTCAAATAAACGTTTTCACCTTTTGTGATTGAATTTTTAATCGTAGTCATGAAAGTTTCAACCGTTTTTAATACTTCTTGTTTTTCCAATCCAGTTTCTGTCGCGATTTCAGCAACGATATCTGCCTTTGTCATTTTGTTTGATTTTAATATTTAATAATAATTTGATTTCCAGCCACAAAAGTATATATTTAAAAAGATATTACTTTTGTTTTTTGAAAAAAAAATTAAAAAAACTCCAAATGACTGATTTTGACCTATTAATTTGCGAATGGTACAGACGAAATAAACGTGAACTGCCATGGCGTGAAACAAAAGACCCATATTGCATCTGGTTATCTGAGGTGATTTTACAACAGACGAGGGTTGATCAAGGGAAGAATTATTATCTAAAATTCATTGATCATTATCCGACAGTTCAAGATCTTGCCATGGCTGATGAGCAAGAAGTTTTAAATGATTGGCAAGGTTTGGGCTATTATTCTAGGGCACGGAATTTACATGCGAGTGCTAAGATGATTGTGGATAAATTCAATGGAAAATTTCCTTCAACTTATTCGGATATCTTAAGTTTGAAAGGAGTAGGAGAGTATACTGCTGCTGCAATCGCTTCTTTTGCATTTGATTTGCCTCATGTGGTTCTGGATGGAAATGTTTTTAGGATTTTGAGTCGTATTTTTGATGTTGCACTTGCAATTGATTCTTCCGAAGGCAAGAAAGCATTTCAAAAATTAGCTGAAGATCTTCTTCCAAAAGACAATGCTGCCGAATTTAATCAAGCAATCATGGAGTTTGGCGCCATTCATTGTACTCCAGTAAATCCTCAATGTGATTCGTGTATTTTTTCTTCAAATTGTCTTGCTTTTGCAAATAAAACCGTTTCGACAAGACCTGTGAAAATTGGTAAAACCAAGGTAAGAAAACGATTTTTCAACTACCTTATTTTTATTTCTCAAGGAAAAATCATCTTGCAAAAACGTCTAAACGATGATATTTGGAAACATTTGTTTGAATTTCCTTTGATCGAAACTGATGCCGAACAAAATGAACTGGAATTTAATGACCTCTTGAATTCTAAATATGGAATGCAGTCTCGTTTTTCTATTTTAGGAAAGAAACATATCCTGAGTCACCAACATTTATTCGCACAATATTGGTTCTTTTCTTGTGAAAGTTTAGATTTTTTCCCGCAGGACGAAAACGTTATTGCCATTGAAATTGGTAAACTTCAAGATTTTCCCTTGCCTCGTTTAATTGATCGTTTTTTGGAAGAAAATTACGACAAAATTGCAAATTTTAAGAATTAATTGAAAGGGAATTCCAATGATTTTTATATCTTTGTGAAAAAGATTTTTGAGGCATGGCAGGTTCTGTAAATAAGGTGATTTTGATTGGCAATTTGGGTAAAGATCCCGAAATAAGAAGGTTGGAAAATGGAGCTGTAGTTGCAAATTTTTCGATTGCTACTTCAGAAACATACATCGAAAAAGCAACGGGTGAACGACGAGAAAATACGGATTGGCACAACATTGTTGCTTGGAGAGGTTTAGCTGAAGTAATTGAAAAATATTTAAGAAAAGGAACCAAAATTTATGTTGAAGGTAAACTGAAAACACGCAGTTGGCAAGATAAAGAAGGAAATACTCGTTACACAACTGAGGTTTTAGCTGAAGAAATGACCATTTTGTCTCGACCAGAAGGCGACAGAAATAATCAAGAACAAAAAGAAGTTTATTCTACGCAAAACGCCCCTAACAATCCAAGTCCAATGCCAAATATTTCGATTGATTTGGACGATGATTTGCCATTTTAATCTGGTTTTATGAGCGAAATAATTATTTCTAGTTTAATCATAATTCTCCTTTTACTCTGCTCAGCCTTGGTTTCCGCTTCCGAAGTGGCTTTTTATTCTTTGAGTCCGCAAGAAAAGGATTTATTGAAAAATGAAGATTCAAAAAATGCGAATCTAGCAAAGAAATTATTAGATAAGCCCCAAGAATTATTGGCAACGATTTTGATTGCGAATAACTTTGTGAATGTCGGTATTGTTATCGTTTCCAGTGCTTTACTTAAAACATTTTCTACAAGTTTTCAGTTAAGTCCGACAACTTACATGGTGTTGGAGGTTTTTTTGATTACTTTCATTATTTTAATGGTTGGTGAGGTTATTCCTAAGGTTTATGCAACAAAAAACGGAATTTCTATTGCAAAATTGATGGCAAAACCATTAAATATTTTCAGCAAACTTCCACCTTTTTCTTGGCTGAAAAGTTTTCTGACCAATGGTACAAATATCATCAATCGTTACGCGAAAAAACGAACCATTAAAATTTCGTCTGATGAATTAGAGCAAGCACTGGAGTTGACCAAGGAGGAAACAACAAGTGAAGAGGAACAAAAAATATTAGAGGGAATTATCAAATTTGGAAATACGGAAGTGAAACAAATTATGCGTTCGCGTATGGAAGTTGAAGCCTTTGAAGAAACTTCTAGTTTTTCTCAAATTTTGGAATTTATTTTAAATGCAGGTTATTCTCGTATTCCAATTTACAGCAAAACCTTCGACAATGTTATTGGAATTTTATACATCAAAGATTTATTGCCATATTTTGATGAAGGTCCTGATTTTGAGTGGAGAAAATTGACTAGAAAACCATTTTTTGTTCCTGAAAATAAGAAGATCGATGATTTGCTGAAAGAATTTCAAACCAAAAAAATGCACATGGCGGTAGTAGTTGATGAATACGGCGGAGCGAGTGGAATTATTACTTTGGAAGATGTTTTGGAAGAAATTATTGGCGATATTACAGATGAATTTGATGAAGACGACATTATTTTTCAGCAAGAAGATGAAAATGAATTTGTTTTTGAAGGTAGAACGTCCTTAATTGATTTTTACAAAGTACTTGATTTCGATGGGAAAGATTTCGAAGCTTTAAAAGGCGATTCTGATTCCTTGGGTGGTTTTATGATTGAAAATGCCGGTAGAATTTTGAGAAATAAAGAGTTTATTCGAGTTAATAATTTGAAATTAATTGTTGAATCTTCTGATAAAAGAAGAATAAAATCTATAAAAGTTATTATTGATGAAATTAAAAAATAAAATAAAAATCTTAAGTTTTGCGCTACTTTTTGCAGGGATTTATTCCTGTGGTGATGAAATAGCGATTCCAAAACCAGCTACTTATTTGCGTTTGGATCTTCCGAAACATGAATACGTGACTTACAAAGAAAAAAATTGTGATTATAGTTTTGAATATTCTAAAATTTACAAAGTAAGCGATGTTTACAATGACTTGGGTCGAACTTGCCACAAAGACATTAATTTAGGTCCATTAAATGGAATTATTCATTTTTCGTTTTTGAAAATGGATAAACCTTTGGGCGAGTACATAGATTTTGCAATAGATAAAGTAGAAGAACATAAAGTTAAAGCTTCTGCAATTGAAGATTCTTTAATCATTCGTCCGCAGGATCGCGTTTATGGAACTTTTTTTGAATTACAAGGCGACGTAGCTTCTCCCTTTCAATTTTATTTAACAGATTCTGTTTCAAAGTTTGTAAGTGGAGTTGTTTATTTGAACAAAACACCAAAATATGATTCCTTGAAACCAAGTTTAGAGTATTTAAAAGTTGATTTATATCAAATGCTGAAAACTTTTTCTTGGGAATAACCGTTAGTAATAATAAAATGAAAATATTAATTTCCCCTGCAAAATCAATAAAATTCACGGAAGATTTTCCAAAAGTTGAGCATTCAATTGCTGAATTTTTGACTGATTCTGAAAAATTGGTAAAAAAACTTAAGAAATATAAGTTAAAATCTTTGATGGAACTTTTTCATGTTTCCCAAGATATTGCTGAAATAAATTTAGCTCGATTCAATAATTGGGAAAGTCCTTTGGAACAAAAAAACGAAACTATTCCATCGATTTTTTCCTTTACAGGAGAAGTCTACCGAGGGATTGATGTGAAAACTTTAGAGGAAGATTCCTTAAATTATTTGAATCAACATTTGAGAATATTGTCTGGTTTATATGGGATTTTAAAACCTTTCGACTTAATGTATCCTTACCGATTGGAAATGGGAACGAAATTCGAAATAAATGCGAAAACAAATAATTTGTATCAATTTTGGGGAGATAAATTAATAAACCACTTAAATAAAGAGGAAAATGAGGTGATTGTTAATTTAGCATCGATCGAATATTTTAAAGCTATTAATACCAAAAAAACTAAATCACGAATTATTACGCCTGTTTTTAAGGAATTAAAGAATGGAGAATACAAAATTGTAATGACATTTGCAAAACATGCCCGAGGTTTAATGACTCGTTATTGCGCTGTAAATTCGATTCAAAATCCAGAAGAATTGAAGCTTTTTAATTGGGGAAATTACCAGTATATGGAAAATTTGTCCAGTGAAAATGAGTGGGTTTTTGCCAGGTAGGGAAAGGGTTTTAAGATTTTAGGACTTTAAGATATTAAGATAAAAGACATTAGACAAAAGACTTTAAATTTCTTATAGAAACTAAACCAGCATGAATTGGCGATTAAATCTTTTTGATCCTTTTAACTATCTGGGACTGCGGGAAAGCGTTTTGATATTTTCTTCCCGCTGATATTCGCAGAAAAGGTCGCTGATTCAAGATGATTAGTCTCATGTGCTAAACAAAATCTGCGAAAATTTGCGTTTTTATCTTCTTCAAATTTGCGGGAAAACACTTGATTTTAGACAGTAGCGACGAAGGTCTAATAATCCAAATCCCGATAGCTATCGGGACGAGTAATCTAAAAATCTATTTAAAAAGTGCCTTCCCAAAAAAACTAATAGCAATAATAATTGCGCTAGAAGCAAAAAGTATCACAATAATTTTTGCTCCATTTTTAAATTTGAATTTTAGGTGAAGAAGCAAAAAAACAAATAAAATTAGTAGTGGTATGGTAGCAGGAAAAAGGAGAAAACTATCGTAGAATTCTCCTTCACTTAATTTTACTAATGAGCGTTGAAAACCGCAACCTGGACATTCAATTACAACTGTTTTTTTCCAACTACATGTGAGCATTTATCTAATTTTCATAAAAGCAGAACCAACTACAACCAATATTACTGCGATGTAAATTAAAAACAAAGCTGAAAGGCAAAGTCCAATAATTCCGCAAACCAATCCTGCTTTTGAATTTTTGAATGATTGATTGTAAGCCGTAGGATCTTCCAAATAGATTTTTTTGTCTTTATTGTGTAAAATAATTGCAATGATTCCACAAATAATTCCCGGGATTCCGTACAACCAACACGTTACAATTGATATTATTCCTAAAACCAATGCAGCAGTTGCATTCGGTAAATTTTTATTTCCTTGAAAATTATTTTGAGAATTTAAGTTATCTATAATGTCTGACATAATTTTGTTTTTTAATCTAAAATATTTGGGTTATTACTAACTGCTGATTTTATCATATTTTTAGTACGAATCAATTCATTTTTGAATTCACCCATTTTAACCCAGAAAATGATAAAAAGTATCAAATTAGCAATTGAAGCTAATACTCCAATGAAAGGAACCACACCACATAAAGCAAGAATTGGCATTGCTATTCCAAGTTGGCGAGCAAAATCTCCTTTAGCATCTAATCCTCTTGCAGCATATTCATTTCTTATTGAATCTGAAATTTTTGGATATAAAATAAAAGGATAAATAAGGTTAAATAAAGGAATAAACATCAACCAAACATTTGCAGCAGGTACTAGTCTATTTTCATTTGAAACTTCCTTTAAGACGTTTTGCAAGGTTAATAAATAAAATACATTTATTGTTATTCCGATTGCGGCTCCAATCAGGACCGCAATAATTACTACTGTTTCTTCGCTATTCATTTTTAATTTTTTAAATGTTTGTAATTTACTCCGTACATGATAATAAATGCTGCAACAAAAATTAATTGAATAACCATTGCAAGAATCATCATTGAACCAAAAAGTCCACCAGAATTTCCAGAGCCCATCATTAAAAATGAACTTGTAAATGCAAGCGCATGACCACCAATGTATAAAAAGTAACCCACTTTTTTCAATTTCCACATCATTAAGGCTCCCAAAAGACAAAGTCCATTTGCAAGAAGATTAATGATATTTGAAATTAAACCATATTTTTTGATTGCCTCAATTTGACCGCTTAAATCTCCCATTGGGCTTTTCATTTGTTTGAAAACCTCACTTGATTTTTCCAATGAATCCAGTGATGCTTGCACGGTAAAAGTACCATAAAGGGCAGATAAAAGTCCTAATCCTGCGCCGATAAAGGTTAATATGCATAATACTTTTAAAAAAGTAGGAACTCCTGTTTGTTCTACTTCATAATCTAAATTTTCTGA
>JBIKSI010000045.1:0-23024 GCA_044348665.1 Crocinitomicaceae bacterium | reverse complement strand
TTTATTCTCACAAAACTCCTCGTAAAATGTAGGGCTTACTTTTGAAAATCAAATAAAAAAACCACTAAACACTGGGTTGTAGGTTGAAAAATCCCCGATTCTAATTTTTATCGGACACTAGTGATTTCAAATGATATAATTTTTGCCTAAAAATCATTTTCTTAATGTGCTTCTAACCAATTTTTTCCAAATTCAATTTCCACATCCAAAGGTACAGTCATTTTTAAAGCATTTTCCATCGCTTTTTTTACCAAAACTTGCATCAATTCTTTTTCAGAATGATGTACATCAAAAACTAACTCATCATGCACTTGCAACAACAATTTTGATTTCACTTTTGCATTTACCATTTCCTTGTCCACCTCAATCATAGCGAGTTTGATAATGTCTGCCGCTGAACCTTGAATTGGTGCATTGACAGCATTTCTTTCAGCAAAACCACGAACGATTGCATTGGCAGAATTAATGTCCGGCAAATAACGTCGTCTTTTCATAACGGTTTCTACGTAACCCAATTCTCGTGCATCATTCACCACTTTATCCATGTAAGATTTAATCGTATTGAATTGCTCAAAATATTTGTCAATGATTCCTTTTGCTTCTCCACGAGAAATGCCTAAGTTTTGTGATAA
Organism: Crocinitomicaceae bacterium; assembly: GCA_044348665.1. GTDB lineage: Bacteria > Bacteroidota > Bacteroidia > Flavobacteriales_D > Crocinitomicaceae > M2408. The sequence continues at coordinate 22,392 of JBIKSI010000045.1, read as the reverse complement.
ACCAAATGCTGATTGACCATAAATAATTCCAAAATTTACCGCTTTAGCTGCACTTCTTTGCTCACGAGTGACTTCTTCAATCGGAACATGAAACACATTGGATGCTGTTGCAGCGTGAATGTCTTTTCCAGAATTAAATGCTTCAATCATTGATTTATCCTCGCTTAAAGCGGCAATAATTCGAAGTTCAATTTGAGAATAATCGGCCGCCATCAACATATAATCATCATTTCTTGCAACAAAAGCCTTTCTAATTTCTTTTCCTTTTTCGGTGCGAATAGGAATATTTTGCAAGTTGGGATTATTTGAACTTAATCGTCCTGTAGCAGTTACGGTTTGCATAAAATGCGTATGCACACGCTCATCCTTTTTCAAAATCAAAGCAGGAAGTGGATCGACATAAGTACTTTTCAATTTTTTGCATTGTCTGTATTCCAAGATTAACCCTACAATTGGATGATCGTTTTTATATTGTTCTAAAGCGTCCTCAGAAGTTTGATATTGCCCCGTTTTAGTTTTTTTCGCCTTGGCAGAAATTTTCATTTTGTCAAATAAAACTTCTCCAAGTTGTTTTGGTGAATCTAAATTAAATTCAGAATCAGCTAATGTTTTTATTTGCTTTTCAAGCTCATTTGATTCTTTTTCAAGCTGTTCTGAGAATTGTTTCAAGTGTGCTACATCGATTGCAATTCCTTCGCGTTCCATTTTCTGTAACACACGCATTAAAGGAACCTCCATGGAGTAAAATAAATCATTCAAATGCTCCTTCTGAATTTGCGGCTCAAAAATTTGTTTCAATTGAAAGGTGATATCAGCATCTTCGCAAGCGTAATCTACCACTTCTGTTGCTTCCAAATCGCGCATGTTTCCTTGATTTTTCCCTTTTTTACCAATCAAGGTTTCAATAGAAATTGCTTTATATTTAAGGTAATATTCGGCTAAAAAATCCATGCTTTGTTTGGATTCTGGTTGAATCAAATAATGTGCAATCATGGTATCAAACAAAGGTCCTTTCACTTCTACTCCATAATTTGCCATGATTTGCAAGTCATATTTTAAGTTGTGACCAATTTTTTCAATTGTTTCTTGTTCAAAAAATTCTCTGAAGGTATCGACAATGTCTTGTGTTTTTTCTTGATCAGCTGGACAAGAAACGTAGTACCCTTCTTTTTCTTGAAAAGAGAATGCAATACCTACTAATTCTGCCTCCAAGGCTTCAATATTGGTAGTTTCTGTGTCAAAACAAACCGACTTTTGTTCTAATAATAATTTTTTTAAAGCAACACGTTCTTCTTCTGTGCTCACGTGGTGGTATTTTGCTTTTTCGGTTACAATCGTTTTAAAATTAGAAGTTTGAATCGATTCTTGGTTTTCTAATAAACTTTGTGAACCAAATAAATCAAGTTGATTGTCAGAATTAGTTGAAGCGGTAATGACAATGTCTTCACCAATAATTCGTTTCGCCAAGTTCTTAAATTCCAGCTCAGTAAATATTTCTCTTATCTTATCTGGATTGGGTGGACACATTACCAATTTTTCTGGGTCAAATTCAACATCTACATCCAAGATAATTGTTGCCAACATTTTTGACATCCTCCCTTGATCAGCGAAATTTATTACATTTTCTTGTTGTTTTCCTTTTAATTCGTGTGCATGCTCAATTAAATTCTCTAAGGAACCATATTTTTGCACTAATAATTTTGAAGTTTTTTCTCCAATCCCAGGAATTCCGGGAATATTATCAGCTGCATCACCCCAAAGACCAAGGATATCAATTACCTTTAAAGGATGATCTACTTCAAATTTTTCGCAGACTTCTTGAACTCCCAATATACTTGCTGGATCGCCACCTCTTCCTGGTTTGTATATAAAAATATTGTCTGAAACTAATTGTCCGAAATCCTTGTCAGGAGTCATCATGTAAGTTGTATACCCTTCTTTTTCAGCCACTTTAGCTAATGTTCCGATTACATCGTCTGCTTCAAATCCTGCTTTAAGTAGAATTGGAATCTCAAATGCTTCAACGATTCGTTTGATTGGTTCAATCATAGCACGCAAATCTTCTGGCATTTCCTGACGATTAGCTTTGTAAGCGGCAAAATCTTCTTGTCGATTGGTTGCTCCTCCAGGCGCATCAAATACTACTGCCAAATGGGTTGGTTTTTCTTTGGTAATCACATCAATCAATGCATTGGTAAAACCAAAGGCTGCAGAAGTATTTTGTCCTTTAGAATTTACCCTTGGATTTTTAGCAAAAGCAAAATAGGCTCTGTAAATCAATGCAAAAGCATCTAAAAGGAATAATTTTTTGTCAATTTGTGGAGTCAACATAGCTGAATGAGAGTTATATTTAGAGGAATAAAAATACTATTTTTTTTTCAATTTGATACGGTAAGTAATGATTGCTGGAAGCATGAAAATCATTAAAAAAGCCAACAAATAACCGATCGGCAGCAAATAAAAATTCACTACACCTTTAGTTTCAGTAGGACTTGCTCCGATACCTAAAAAATAAGACAAACTTAATTTTTCTTGCACGGTATATTCTTGAATTCCATGTTTAAATTGAATTTCACCATCAAACAAATTAATTGGAAAAAAACATAAAATGGAAGCAACGACTAAAACAAGAATGAAATATAAAAAGATTGGTTTTTTCATTCCTCAAAAATACATTTTTTCTTGAAAATAATGATTCTACGCTATGATTTTTTATCTTTATGGCAGAATTAACTGCAAAAATCATAAAAAGGATAGTATTGGATTTATTATTTTTGATTTTGTGTTTTTTGAACAGAATATTAATCTTTTTTGAGAATTTATTTTGACTAATAAAATTGCTTTTTTGTGTGGCACGAATGCTTGGGGAGGATTGGAAATGAATCACCTCAATAACGCTCTGTACCTTAAAAATGAAGGTTTCGATGTGCTTTTTTTTTGTAGAAATAATAGTCCAATAGAAAAAGAAAGTTTGAAAAACAATATTGAAGTAGTCAACATTCAAGAACATCATCGGTACAAGTATTTTTTCGCAGGATTGAAATTCAAAAAACTTTTGAAAACGCATAAAATTTCTCACCTTTTTCTCCGAAGTCCGAAAGATTTGAACATTGCGTCCATTGCAAAAACTTTTTCTTCCAAAAAATTTCACTTGACTTATTTCATGGAAATGCAGTTGGGAGTTAACAAAAAAGATTTTTTGCATACTGCACGATTTAAAAAAATTGATGCTTGGGTTTGCTCAACCGAATTTTTGAAAAAGCAAGTTTTGGAAAGAACAAAGTTTCCTATTAATCAGATAAAAGTAATTCCTCCCGCTTTGGATTTGGAATATTTTGCGCAAGAAATTTCGCAAGAGGAGGCAAGAAAACATTTAAATTTACCTCAAGACAAAGTAATTCTTGGTCTAATTGGAAGAATTGATCCACACAAAGGACAATTGTTGTTTTTGAAAGCTCTAAAAATATTAGCGAATCCGAATGTGTTTATTTGCTTTAAAGGAAATCCAACTTTGGATGAAAAATCAGATTATCTTTCTGAAATAGAATTGTTTAAACATGAAAACAACTTGGAAAAACAGGTAGTTTTTGTGCCTTTTGAGCGTGAAAATATTTTTTTTTACAAATCCTTAGATTTCTGTATAATGGCTTCCAAATCAGAAACTTTTGGCATGGTTTCCATTGAGGCTTTGGCTTCAGGAACGCCACTGATTGCTTCAAATGCTGGAGGTACAAAGGAATTGCTTCAAAATTTAAGTGGAACATTTGCTTTTGAAAGTGAAAATCCAAGGAGTTTGGCTGAGGCCATTGATTTTCAGTTAAAAAATGGAACGAAATTAAAGGAAGAAATCAATTTTTCACAATTGGAGAACTTTGCGATTCATTCTGTTATGGAGGAGATAAAAAAGCAATTATTATTACAATAACTTGAAATTCTGTTTAAATTTGTTTTTCAAACAAAAATAAAAGTGCATGAAATCAAAACTTCCAGAGGTAGGAACCACCATTTTCACTACGATGTCCAAAATGGCTTTGGATTACGGTGCCATTAATTTAGCTCAAGGATTTCCAAATTTCTCTGTTGATGAACAATTAATTGAATTAGTTGAAAAAAATGCACGTAAAAATGTTCATCAGTATGCACCAATGGCAGGAAATTTAATGCTTTTGGAACAAGTAAAAATTCTTACTCAAAAGAGTTACCAAAGAACGATTAGCAATAACGAAGTATTGATTACCGCTGGCGCAACACAAGCCATATTTACCACGATTCAAGCTTTGATTTTTCCAGAAGATGAGGTAGTGATCATTGATCCAGCTTACGATTGTTACGCTCCAGCAGTTGATTTAGCTGGTGGAAAATGTGTTCATGTTGCCATGGAAAATGATTTCACTATCAAGTGGGATAAGGTAGAAAATGCCTTTACAAGTAAAACTAAGTTATTGATTATTAATAACCCTCATAATCCTTCTGGGAAAATTTTTACTCAAGAAGACATAGAGCAGTTGAAACGAATTTTGTTGAAAAATGATCAGGTATTTTTGCTTTCGGATGAGGTGTATGAATACATTACTTTTGAAGAAAAACACATTTCCATAAATACAATTCCTGAATTATTTGAACGAAGCATAATTGTTTCATCTTTCGGCAAAAGTTTTCACATTACTGGATGGAAAATTGGAAATATAGTGAGTTCAGAAAAAATCATGAACGAAATAAAAAAAGTACATCAATTTTTAGTTTTTTGTGTAAATAGTTTGGCGCAACAATGTTTGGCAGATTACTTACAAGAAGTTGACGTTTCCACTTTGGGTGAGTTTTACAAAGAAAAACGTGATTTTTTGCAAAGCTTGTTGAAGGAAAGTCGCTTTAAGATTTTACCTTCTGAAGGATCTTTTTTTCAAGCCTTAGACTATTCTGAAATTTCTACTGAAAACGATGTGGCATTTTGTGAACGATTAGTAAAAGAGCATGGAGTTGCAGCAATTCCGATGTCGGTATTTTACAACAATGGAGCAGAACGTAATGTAATACGTTTATGTTTTGCAAAAGATAATGATACTTTAATTCAAGCAGCAAAAAAACTATGTCGCATTTAAAAGTAAGTTTGGTTCAGTGTCAACAATTTTGGGAGGACAAGCAAAAAAACTTGGTTCACTATGATTCTCTTTTGCAAACAATTGAAGAAACAGATTTGATTCTTTTGCCAGAAATGTTTCATACAGCATTTAGTATGAATACAGAAGAATTAGCAGAAAATTGTTCTGATTCACTTGCCTTAACTTGGTTAAAGAAAACAGCAAACAACAAAAAATCAGCTATTTATACTTCATTTATCGCAAAGGAAGGAGAGAAATATTTTAATCGTGGAGTTTTTGTAGAACCAAATGGAACAGTTCATTTTTACGATAAACGTAAATTATTTACTTTGGCGAAGGAAGATTTATTTTTCAGTGCAGGCGAAAAACAAGTTATTGTTGACTACAAAAACTGGAAAATAAATTTGCAAATTTGTTTTGATTTACGTTTTCCTGAAGTGAGTAGAAATCGAATTAAGCAGAACGTAATTGATTACGACCTCTGCTTATATGTTGCCAATTGGCCTGAAAAAAGAGCCGCACATTGGAAAGCATTATTGCAAGCTCGTGCAATTGAGAATCAGTGTTTTTTGATTGGTTTAAATCGAGTAGGGGAGGATGCAAAGAGCTTAACTTATTCTGGTGATTCGGCAGTATATTCACCCTATGGAGAAAAATTGAGTGCAGATTTTGCGTTTCAAGAAAAGGTAATTGAGCTTAGCTTAAGCAAAGATAGTTTGGAAGAAATTCGTAGTAGCTTAAATTTTCTGCAAGATGTTTGATGTTTCATTTTTTGAAACGTACGGTTTATTAGGGCTTTTTTTATTGTGTTTTTTGTCTGCCACCATTTTACCACTTAGTTCAGAACTTGTCTTTTTATGGTTTTTAAACGAAAGTACTTTTTCCACAAGTGAAGTTTTGTTTATTGCAAGTTTGGGTAATTGTTTAGGAGGTTTCACAAATTACCTTTTGGGTTTTTTTAGCAACAAGTTTTTCAAAATAAACAAACATGGTAAGGCATTTAATTATGCGCAGAAATATGGTTTTTTGGCTGCATTTTTTTCGTGGATTCCTTTCATCGGAGACCCAATGCTCCTCGCTCTCGGTTTTTTAAATGCTCCTTTTTGGAAAAGTATGATTTTGATGTCAATAGGAAAAGTGTTGAGGTACACCTTGCTATTAGTATTTGAATTATAAACACAGCGTGTTATGCATCTTATTTATTTCCCTTTTTTATGTTAAAATAGAATTTGATATTTCGTAATGAAATGCCTTAAATAAAATGGAAAAAAAGCGAAAGAATAATTGAATTTTTTTTGTAGCTTTCAATTTATGGCATGAGGAAAGTTGTACTTTTACTATGAACCTGATGTTCTGTGTTAATTACCAATTAAAAATGTTGCGTTTTACACTTAGGCCTTCCCAAACCTGTTTATTTTTCAACTAATAAATCAAAAATTTATACTTTTGCAATCCATGAAAAACGAAAAACACAAACGTGCTTTCCTGATTTGGTTGGCAATTTACCCTTTGATAACCATTCTTTTTTATCTTTTGGGAGAATTTATTCAGGAATTCCCAATCCCTCTTAAGACCTTTTGTTTGACCATCATTGCTGTTCCAATGGTTGTGTATGTGATTTTGCCTTTTTACCATCGAATTTTTAAATCTTGGTTTAAGTGAAACTCAAAAAATTACATCACCTAGCAATTATTTGTTCTAATTACGAGAAATCAAAAGAGTTTTACACTTACGTTTTAGGTTTTACGGTACAACAAGAAGTTTTTCGTGCAGAGAGAAATTCCTATAAACTAGATTTATGTCTGAATGGAATTTATTTACTTGAGCTTTTTTCTTTTCCAAATCCACCTGCAAGAACTTCTAAACCGGAAGCCTGTGGTTTAAGACATTTAGCCTTTGAAGTTAAAAATTTGGAGGAGGAAATTCTTGCATTGAAACAAAAAAATGTGATTTGTGAAAAGCCTTGCGTGGATGAGTTTACAGACAAAAAATTTACTTTTTTCCAAGATCCAGATGGTTTGCCGATTGAATTGTATGAAACGAGGGAAACTTGAGTTCAAAAGATGTTTCTATTTCACAATTTTTCTCAAATCTATTTTAAAACAATTCCTACTTTCTAAACGTTTCGTATATTTGTAATTCAAATGATGAGCGTCGAAGAAATATTAGCACCAATTGAAGGTGAAATGAAAGAATTTGAAATCAGGTTTCAAGAAAATATGAAGTCTGATGTGGCGCTTTTAGATAAAATCACGCATTATATTATCAAACGAAAAGGAAAGCAAATTCGTCCCATGTTTTTGTTCTTAACTGCAAAAATGCTGGGTGAGGTGAATGATAAAACCTATCAAGCTGCCTCTTTGGTTGAACTTTTGCATACGGCAACTCTTGTACATGATGATGTTGTAGACGATGCGAATGAACGTAGAGGTTTTTTTTCAGTGAATGCGTTGTGGAAAAATAAGGTAGCTGTTTTGGTAGGAGATTTTATGCTCTCAAAAATATTGTTGCTATCGGTTGAAAATCAAAATTACCGTTTACTTGAAATAATTTCCAAAGCAGTGCAAGATATGAGTGAAGGAGAATTACTTCAAATCGAAAAAGCACGAAAATTAGACATTACGGAAGAAATTTATTTTGAAATCATTCGTCAGAAAACAGGTTCCTTAATTGCAACCGTTTGTGAAGCTGCAGCTGCGTCTGTAGATCGAGAAGATAAAAGCGCAAGCATGCGGAAGTTTGGTGAACTTGTAGGTTTAGCTTTTCAAATCAAAGACGATATTTTTGATTATGGTACTGATAATGACATCGGTAAACCAACAGGCTTGGATATTCGTGAACGAAAGATGACTTTACCTTTAATTTACGCCCTTGCGAATGGAAGTAATGAGGTGAAAAAAGAGCTAATTTATATTGTTAAAAATAAAAACGAAGACTCTAAATTCGTGCGACGTGCTGTGCAATTAGTGGTTGAATCGGGCGGGATTTCTTACGCACAAAAAAGAATGAATGAAATCATTGTTGAAGCACTTGAATTGGTCAAAGATATTCCAGATTCAATTGCGAAAAACGCACTTGTTTCATTGGTGAATTATACGATAACACGAGAAAAATAATAACTAATTTTGATTTATAATTATGAAAACATTGCTGTTTTTATCGCTTATTTTTGTTGCTTTTGCCTGTCAGCAGGAAGAAGAAGTTAAAAAAAAGAAATTTGAAGATTTAGTGGTAATCAAAGATGGAGTTTACACCGAATATTATCCAGGCAAAAAGAATATTAAATTGCAAGGAGGTTTGAATAAAGAAAACGAACGTCATGGCAGATGGGTTTTTTATTCAGAAGCAAAAACTGAATTATCTGTAACACATTATAACAATGGATTAAAAGATGGTCATTCAATTGTAAAATATCCAAACGGTACCATTTTTTACTACGGCGAATACCGAAACGACAAAAAAATTGGCGTTTGGAAAACCTATGATGAAAAAAGTAAACTTGCAGAGGAAAAAGATTTTGGACTCTAGGATGGAAGATGGTAGGATTTTAGGATATTAAGATAATAGGACTTTAAGATATTAAGATTATGATTTACAATTCAATTATGTTGATTGAGCGAAGTCGAAATCAACACAACTACTAACTCATAACTAAAAACTCATAATTTATCATTTATAACTTATAATTTATCGTTAACTAAAAAAAGTGGCACGTATACCCGAAAATATCATTGACAACATCATTCAAACTGCTCGCATTGAGGAGGTGATTGGACAGTTCGTCAATTTGAAAAAAAAGGGTTCGAATTACATGGGTTTGAGTCCTTTTACAGACGAAAAAACACCATCTTTCAGTGTTTCACCAGCAAAACAAATTTTTAAGTGCTTTTCAACTGGAAAAGGCGGTTCGGTTGTGACATTTTTGATGGAAAAGGAACATTATTCCTATCCAGAAGCTTTAAAATGGCTGGCAGAAAAGTACAACATTGCGCTTCCTGAAGAAGAAGAACAAACTCCGGAACAAATTGCAGCATACACAGAACGTGAAAGTTTGCAGATCATTAACGAGTTTGCCAAAAATCACTTTATGCAGAATTTGCATGAAAACGAAGAAGGAAAAGCAATTGGTTTGAGTTATTTCCTTGAAAGAGGATTTAGAAAAGATATTGTTGAAAAATTTCAACTTGGATTTTGTTTGAATTCTGGTCACGATTTTACTGATGCAGCTAAAGCAAAAGGGTATAAATTAGAATTTTGTGAAAAAGTTGGTTTGATCAAATCCAAGGATGACCGCCATTTTGATTTCTTCAGAGGTCGTGTCATGTTCCCAATCCATTCTGTTACAGGAAGAATTTTGGGTTTTGGTGGTCGAACTTTAACGAATGATAAAAAGGTTGCCAAATATTTCAATTCACCTGAAAGTATTATTTACAATAAAAGTGAAATACTTTACGGCTTATATTTTGCGAAAAGTGACATCATAAAATACGACAACTGTTTTTTGGTTGAAGGTTATACCGATGTTATAAGTTTAAATCAGGCAGGTTTAACTAACGTTGTTTCCTCTTCTGGAACATCTTTGACGAAGGATCAAATCAAATTAATTCGCAGATATACACAAAATATTACGATTTTATACGATGGTGATGCGGCAGGAATAAAAGCTTCGTTCAGAGGAATCGATTTGATTTTGGAAGAAGGAATGAATGTCCGCGTAGTATTATTTCCTGATGGAGATGATCCAGATTCGTATTCTAAAAAAGTCAGCACCACTGAATTAGAAAATTACATCAAGGAAAACACGAAGGATTTTATTACTTTCAAAGCAGAATTACTTTTAAGCGATGGAAATCCTGATCCAAGTATTCGTGTAAAATTAATTCACGATATTGTACACTCAATTTCCTTAATCCCGGATCAAATTAGTCGCTCAATTTATTCGAAGGAAATTGCTAAAAGGTTTGATGTTGATGAACTTATTATTTCTCAAGAGTTACTTAAAATCAGGAAAAAAGATCTTGGAAAACAAGTTGGTGAACCACAAATTGAACAAGTACTTGTTGACCCAAAACTTCCTAGTAATCAAGCAACAACAGCCAGTAAAAAAGAACAAGTTCATTATGAAGAATTTAATTTAATTCGAATTTTAGTAAAATATGGCGTATATTTGGTTGAAATCGAACAAGTTTCAGAAAAGGGTGAGATTCAAAAAATTAGTACTTCTGTGTGTGAGTTAATTATCCATGAATTAAATCGCGATGAATTGTATTTTAATCATCCAGTATATACCAAAATTTACGATTTTATAGTAGAGGGAATTGCAAATAACACATTGTATCAATCGAGTAATTTAAGCAGGCATCAGGATCAAGAAATTGTTCGTTTTGTATCGGATATTGAAACGGAAAAATACGAGTTAAGTCACAATTGGCTCATTCATTACAAAATAGATACTAAAACGGAACTTGACAATTTACACTCTTGTGTAATCAATGCAATTTATTCATTTAAAATGCGCAAAGTTTTGGATCGTATCAATGAAATAGAGCGAGAATTAAGTGAAATAGAAGAACGTAATTCTAATGAGGACATCGATTCATTATTGATTGAAAATATCACCTTATTAAATGTAAAGAAGCAACTAGCTAAAGAACTTGGAAGAATAATTTTACACTAATTTCGAAATAAAATGATGAGTTATACCCTTTTTAAATTAGGACCATACAACGTTTGTTTGTGGAATTTATTGGCTTTGGGAATGATTTTTTTGATTGCTGCCATCATGCGCAGGGTAATTCATCGTTCCTTAAAAAAGTATTTAATTGGTGCAAACATTCACCTGGAAGGGAATAGAACTACGTGGTTAAAACTTTTTAGTCAAAGTGTCTATATTGCTGCGCTTTACGTGGCTGTTTGGAGCTTTAATATCAATAATAACGATGTTTCTTTTGAGGAATTTTTAGACTACAACATCGTTAAAAACAAATATTTTAAAATAAGTTTTTACCAAATCATTGTAGTAACCTTAATTATTTTTGGAGCAAGGATGTTGCTGAATTTTATGAAATTATATTTCAGTAAAAAATTTAGAAACAAAGTGGATTACAATCCAAGTACGGAATTTGTTTACGTTCAGCTCAGCAAGTACGTAATTTATGTGATTCAGTTGCTGATGATCTTAAATACACTTCATGTTGACTTAACAAATTTTTTCATTGGATCGGCAGCCTTACTTGTTGGTTTGGGATTAGGATTACAAGATGTTTTCAAGGATATGTTTTCTGGTTTGGTACTCCTTTTTGAAGGTACCGTAAAAATTGGTGATATCATTGAATTACAAGATTCAAAATTTAAGGAACCAATCATTGCAAAAATCTTAAAAATAAATGTCAGGACTACTCAAATTGAAACCCGTGATGGAAATGTTTTAATTATTCCTAATGCAAAATTAACGCAAGAATACGTTGAAAATTGGAGTCATGGTAACAATTTATCACGTTTTATGATACCAGTTACAGTAGAGTATGGAACGAATACGGAACACGTTTGTGAATTATTAAAACAAGCAGCCTTTGCACATCCAAAGGTGAAAAAATCTGAAGATGTAAGTGTGCGTTTAAAGGATTTTGGTGAAAATGGCTTGCAATTAGAACTGTATTTTTGGGCAGATCAAAGTTGGGACATCAATATTTTCAAATCTGAAATTCGTTTTGAAATCGATCGCTTGTTTCGAGAATATAAAATTACCATTCCATTTCCGCAACGAACAATGCATGTGCGCGAACAAAACTAAATTTTCATTGTTTGCAACAATAACAGTTGAAATTATACTCCATGAATAGAATCATCGCTCAAAAGGAATTATTTCTGATCTTAATTTTAATCATTTTTCATGCAGTGGGTTTGATTGGAATGAATATTTCTAGCTACCGAGCCGATGTTTTGTCACTGAGTTCCATGAATTTGTACATTTCTTTTTTCGCAGTGATTTTAGCACGGAATCACCATTTTTCGAAATTCATTCTCTTTGTCTTACTAAGTTTTTGTCTTGGAATGATTTATGAAATAATTGGTGTAAAAACAGGATATTTGTTTGGTGATTATTATTACGGAGCCAACTTAGGTTCAAAATTTATGGGTGTTCCTTTTGTTATTGGCTGCAATTGGGCAATTCTAAGCATTAGTTCCGGAAACCTAATTCACAAGTTAAAAACGTCTATTTACCTCAAAACCTTACTTGCGAGTTTACTCATGGTTTTATTAGATTTCATGATTGAACCAATAGCTATGGAACTCGATTATTGGCAGTGGAAAAATGGAGAAATTCCAGTTTACAATTACATTTGCTGGTTTGTATTATCTTTACCCTTAAGTTTTTTGTATTTTAAGTTGAAATTAAGTGAACAAAATAAACTAACTAATGGTTTATATCTTATCTTAGTAGTGTTTTTTGGAATTTTATTAATAATATAAGTATGTATTGGTGGGGACCTATTGTAATGTTGTCAACGTTTTTTGTCATGGAATTCATGGCATGGGCAACGCACAAATTTGTAATGCACGGTTTGATGTGGCATTTTCATGAGGATCATCATGTTCCTGAAAGCAAATTTTTCGAACGAAATGATGTTTTTTTCTTAATATATGCAATTCCTTCTTGGTTGTGCATCATGCTGGGAATGATGAATGATGCCTACGTTCCTGTTTGGATTGGATACGGAATCGCCATGTATGGGTTTACTTATTTTATGATTCACGACGTTTATATTCACCGTAGATTCAAATGGTTACGTGATATTGATCATCCTTATTTTATTGCTATCAGAAAAGCACATAAGGTTCACCACAAACACATGGGAAAAGAACACGGGGAATGTTTTGGAATGTTAATCGTGCCCTTGAAATATTACAAGGAAGCTAAAAAAACGTTCAATCGTAAATATCATTCAAGCAAAGACTAAAACGGACTAAATGAGTGCATATTTATGGATTATTATCGCCACTGTTGCAGGACCATTTGCACTCAGTTTTGACAAAAAAGTTGCTTTTTACAAGCAATTCAAGTACCTTTTTCCCGCGATTCTTATCATTAGTTTTGCCTTCATTTGTTGGGATATTTATTTTACAGCAAATAGCATTTGGGGTTTCACTCCTGAATATCTTTCCGGAATTTATTTTTACAACTTGCCTATTGAGGAGTGTTTATTTTTCTTAGTGGTTCCTTTTGCGTGCGTTTTTATTCATGAAGTTTTGAAGGCTTATTTTCCAAAATTTCAAGGAAAAAAATTGGCTCATTTCTTTGCTTTCGCTTTCACCTTTTCAGGTTTACTTTTTGGTGTAATGAATTTCGATAATTGGTATACGTCTTCTGCCTGCATCATTTCTGCCATTTTAACCATCGGAATTTATTTCAGATTTCGAGTTTCTTGGTACCAAAATTTTGTGTTCACCTACCTCGTTGCTTTGATTCCATTTATTATTGTCAACGGAATTTTAACTGGTGCAGTCACTGACAAACCAATTGTATGGTATAGCGAAGAACATATTATTGGACTTCGAATCATAACAATTCCTTTCGAAGATTTGTACTATAATTATTGTATGTTGCTTCCAATTGTTGGGATTTTTGAGTATCTTAAAAGTAGAAAAGAGCGATTAAAGAAAATATAAACCAATCAAATAAAAGCGTACTTTCGCATTTTTACTTATAAGTATGTTGTTTGATGATAAATTATCCGGTTCTTGGAGAAATGTCCTTTCTAAAGAATTTTCAAAAAGTTATTTCAAGGAATTATGTTCATTTTTGGAAGAAGAGAAGAAGCGCTTTGAAATTTATCCAACTGACGAACAATTATTTGCGGCATTTGATTTTTGCAGTTTTGAGAACACAAAAGTGGTCATAATAGGGCAGGATCCATATCACGGAAAGGGTCAGGCAAATGGTTTAGCTTTTTCTGTCTCTGATGGGATAAAAATTCCACCTTCATTACAAAATGTTTTTAAAGAATTAAGCACAGATTTAGGGTGTGCAGTTCCAAAAACAGGAAATCTGGAGCATTGGGCCAAACAAGGGGTTTTACTATTAAATGCAACTTTAACTGTGAGAGCCAAAGAGGCTGCTTCACATCAGAAAAAAGGCTGGGAAATTTTCACGGACACAGTGATTCAAACTCTTTCGGAACAAAAAGAAAACCTTGTGTTTTTGCTTTGGGGAAATTTTGCCCATGGTAAAGAATCATTAATTGATTCCAATAAACACCTAATACTAAAGGCAGCACATCCTTCACCGTTGGCAAGAGGAGCTTTTTTTGGTTGTAAGGCATTTTCGCAAACAAATCATTACCTAAAAACAAAAAATATTGAAACGGTAAATTGGGAAATTAAGGATTTTGATTTGTTTTCTGAGGTGCTTTAGTAAACTATTTTCATGAAACAGCATCTTTCATCAAAATACGTATCGTTTGCCTTGTTTTTTGCTCCAAAATCATTTCTTTTTGTACAGTAACGCGTTCGATAGTTTCTAAATTATAGTGACGAATGGTTACCAATTCAAGGTTTTCATTGTACCTAATTTCATATTCGTCTTTGAATAAGTTGTACACCGCTTCTATGTCAATTTTTTCCTGATCAAGTGCAAATGAGAAACTTAAAGCTGAATTTTGCATTAAATTTATTTTTGCTCCAATTCCTGAAAGTTGATTAAAAATTCTGCTTAGATTCTCTTCCACTATAAAAGAAAAATTTCGCGGAGTAATGGAAAACAACACTTGTTTCATTTTGAAAATGAAGGAAGGAACAAGGTGGTCAAACTCTGTTGATTCTTGAATCGTTGTTCCCTCAGCATGAGGATTTACAAAAGATTTCACCAACAAAGGAATGTTTTTATTTTGTAGGGGTTTAATTGTTTTAGGGTGAATTACACTTGCACCATAATAGGCTAACTCGATTGCTTCCTTGAAGGAAATTTTATCTAATTTAATAGTATCATCAAACCATTTTGGATCAGCATTCAACATTCCTGGTACATCTTTCCAAATTGTTACATCCTTTGCATTTAAGCAATATGCAAAAATTCCAGCGGTGTAATCCGAACCTTCTCTCCCCAATGTTGTAGTAAAACCTTCAACTGTATGACCAACAAAACCTTGTGTAATTATGGTATCTGAATTTTTAAATAAAGGCAACACATTTGTTGTAATTAATTCTTCTGTTTTAGTCCAATCTACATTAGCGTCTCTGTAATTATTATCAGTACGTACTAATTTACGTGCATCAATCCAAACTGATTTTTCATTTTGTTCACGCAAGAACGCTTCAACGATAAGTGTACTGAAAAGCTCGCCTAAAGAGGCAATTTGATCGTATTCGAAAGCAAAATTATCGGAAAAATATCCTTCCTTTTTTTCATCCAATTTCTCAAAAATGGAATCAATTTGCTGATAAATTTTAAAATGTTTTTCAGGAAATAATTCTTCTAAAATTGTTAAGTGGAAATCATAACACTGCTCACGCAACAAATCGTATTTTTGATGGTTCTTTTCCTTTAATGCTTGAATAATTTCTTCCAATAAATTCGTTGTTTTTCCCATGGCAGAGATTACAACCAATTTTTTCTCTTCAGAAAACAAGCTTAAAATGGAAGCAACATTTTTTATTGCACTTGCATCTTTTACGGATGCACCACCAAATTTGAAAACAATCATAACTAAATTTTTATGCGAAATTAAGCAGGATTTTTTAATGAAAATCAAGTTTTGCAAACTTTCTTTTATTTTTTGTCCTACACGTGCTGAACATAAAAAATCCTGCCCAAAAATGAGCAGGATTAATTAAACTATATATATGAAAAATTAACTCCTTTTTGGTTTAAAAATTTAAACTTATTCCAAAAGTTAAGGGGTAAACCTCTTCGAATTTTTTTGTGTTAAAAAGTGGCATTAAAGCATAATTTACATAAACGCCGAAATTGCCATAACCCATGCGAAGTGCAGCGTCTAATTTAAAATCGTTGAAAGCATAATCCCCACGTATACGTTCTTTACTTCTGAAACCATCACGCTTTATTTTTCTTAATACTGAGCTACCAACGTTATAGGAACCGATAACGCCTGCTTGCATGTAATAGGACTTATCATTGTCTTCTTTTGAATTAAATTCAAGTAACAAAGGAATATTTAAATATGACGAATTTAGTCCATTTTCTTTATAATTGTTTAGCGTATCAGCAATGACGATTACAGAGTCACCACTTGAATATAGCAAATTGTTATTTTTTATAGAAAAATTATAGAAGCTCATACCAATTCCAGTTGTAATGCCAAAATAATTTTTGTAAATTCTAAATTTGTGATCAAACATATTTACAGAAACAACACTAGCGTTAGATAAAATATTATCAAAATAAGGATTAGAGCCTATTTCGGTGCCATTTTGTGCATTTAAAAAAGTTACATAACCAAAATCAAGTCCTGCCCAATGTCCTTCATGGCTATCATCATTGTCCTCTTTGTCTGGCGCGGCATTTATGGTATCCAATTTCTCACCATCAACGATCATTTTTCCTTTTTTAGTATTGATGAGAAGAACTTCTGTCTCACCCAAATTCAAACGCGTTGTATCTTTTTCTTCTTGTGCATTTAAAGTTGTACTAAGCAACAATGTCAAGATACTTATTCCAGTGTATATTTTTGTTTTCATCTTTTCTAATTATTAAATTAAAGTTCTAAACCGGCTTTTTTTTCTGTTAGACCTACAAGTCAATAAAAAGTTACAGATGAAATGAAAAAAAATAAAAAAATATTTTTATATATTGAAAATCAAACGATTAACTCGCGCAAAGATAATCGTTTGTTTCAAATGTAAATCGTTCTAAAATGTTAAAAATGCTGCTATTTGGATTAGAAGCACAATAATCTATTGCAAAAAGAATGAAATAAAGGTTCTCATCTATCTGCTCTTTGCTAATGAATTCTTCAATCCCATAAACTTTTATTTTTTCATGAATTAATGAATGTAGTTCTTGTTTTGAGTAAAATTTTGTCTCGATAAGTTCGTCAATCATTTGATAAAAAAGGTCAAATAAAATTGGCACGTTCGAATTTGTTAAGGAAAAATCGGTACAAAGAAGTTTATTTTTAAAGATGGAATCAATTCTTCCAAAAGACAAGGCGAAAACAATTTCTTGATTCAAATCAAGCTTATTTACTAAGGAATTTAGTTTGTTGCGTTTTAATGCAGAATCAATTTGTCTTATTTTTTCGATTGTCTGTTCAAGAAAAATAGAATTTTGCAGTTTCTCTTTTTGTCCTGTTTTTTGAAGCATTTCTGAAATAAATTTTCCGAATAAAACCCTTTTCTTTTTCAAATTTGATTCTCCTGGCAAATGGGAATGAATCAATACTTTTTGATTCTTTGTGAAATATTCGTTGGGAAATTCAATGGAATCAAAATTACAAAACGAAAGTTTAGACATATAATATTTCTGTTTTGCAATATTCCTAGCTGTTTTTTCTTCAACGGCGATTTGAAAATCAATGATGTGTTTTTTATGATTAAATAGTTGAATTTCAACTTTGCGGTTTAATTTTGAATCTCCAAAAAACATTAAATAATTATCGCAAGGCAAATGTTGTATCTGTTTTTTGAAAAACAAGTGCTTCTTGAAAAGAATTTTAATCTTTCTGCGCTCCGAAAAAAACAGATTTAGTCCCCAAAGTCTTTTCCTTTTTTGTTCTTCAAATAGCTGCCGAATACTTCCATCCTCATTAAAAGTCAGACAAAATTCTATGGCACTAAATTCTCTCAATTCCATTTTTCCAGAGAAATCAATGATGTAATCAACCTGATAGTTTTCAATGTAATTATTCAAATAGTTTACAAGTACCAAGGAATACGGTTTATTGTGATCTGCTAAAAACTCACCCGAATTTTTTTGATTAACTCCTCCTTCTGTTTGAATTTCCATTGTGTAAGCTCCTGAAGTTAGCGTTGAGCAAATTAATTCAAGATCCTGTGCTGTTAGTTCTTTTTTCATGATTGACATTTTTTAATAAAAAGACTGCACGTGCTATTTTCTAGGTTTATGCAGTCTTTTACCTAAGCAACTAAAACTTCTTTTATAATGCATGCTTCATTTGAGAATGAAACAAATGATTATCAATTCTTTCTTTTAAAGCTGAAGTAGAAATATCTATTTTGTATTTCATTCGGATATATCTTTTTACAACTTCGACTTTGTTTACTTTGCGAACCACTTTGTTCGACTCAAGTTCTGTTTGGATTAAGCATTTCATAACTTTAAATTTTTGTGTTCATAGCTAAATGTTTTAAAATTTATGCCAAAAAATTAAATAATTGAAAATCAAAGACATATAATATTTTTAAAAATCAATTTATTCTCAATTTGAGAAAAATTTCCAATTATGAAATAGTTCTCTTAGCTTTTTGCCAAATGTGTTGTTGTTTTCCAAGTACAAATTGTTCAAATCCCGCTAGTACAGAATAATTCATCATGGTGAAATAAAAGGGTACGAAGAACAGTTTTTTGCGTGTTTTTACTTGTTCGAATTTCCATCCAAAATAAGCAAAGGAATAAAAAAGTACTTGCCCTAAAAACAAAAGGAAATAGATTTCAAAGTTTAAATATAATCCCATAAATGTGATTGGAAACAGTATCAATAAAGCCAAAGGTGCAAGCGTCCAACGAATGACACGATGCGATAGGTATTGAAATGAAAAGATGCCATATTTGAAAAAGTTCAATAAAGGTAAAAGTCGCAACATGGATTGAAAAGCTCCGGTACTGATTCTAATTTTGCGTTTTAGTTCTTCGTGGATGTTTTCAGAAGCATTTTCAATAGCAAAAGCATTGGGCTCGTAAGCTATTTTGTATCCATTTTGAACAATTCGCATTGAAATCATAAAATCATCCAAAATAGAATCCTCTTCCATCGTTTGGTACAATTTGGTGCGAATAGAAAATAATTCCCCAGCTGCACCCGTTGCGGAGTACAATTCAGCATCCCAATTTTTTAATTTTGATTCGTATTTCCAATACAAACCTTCACCTGCTGCAGATGCTTGTGCTTCCTCAGGAATCGTAACTCTTTTTTCTCCTGAAACGCAACCCACTTTTGGATGAACGTAATGTTTTACGATGTTCAAAATTGCATCGGCATTCAACATGGTATTTGCGTCTGAAAATACAGTTATTTCAGATTTTACGAAAGGCATTGCACGATTAATCGCAGCTGTTTTTCCACCTCGTTTGTCTTGATGCAATAACTGAATATTCGAAAAGTTTGAGATTTTTTCTGCGGTAGCATCATTGGAACCATCTGTAATGAACAGAAATTTAATTTTGTCTTTCGGGTAATTCAAGTCAAAGCAGTTTTGAATTTTTGCTTCGATCACATCTTCTTCGTTAAACGCCGGCACTAAAAATGTAACTTCAGGATAAATTTGTTGAAATTCTTGTGGCTCATTTTTAAATTTTCGTTTGAGCGAAACAAGCAAAAATAAAATCAATGGGTAGCCAATGTAGGTGTAAAAAACAAGGCAAATTAATGTGATGGTGATAATGTCTAGGGTATTCATGATGTTAGAATTAAGAAGTTTGTATACTTTTCCAGAAAAGTTGAATACAATTTTCCCAGGTGTGTTTGAGCGCTTCCTTTTGTCTTAGAACCGTTTTCTCAATCGAATTTTCTGCTAAGGCTTGATGGATAAAAGTGAGAAAATTTTCTTTTTCGTGTGCTAAATAAACAACCTCTTCGAATATTGCCATTGTTGGAGTTTTGGTAGCGACAATCGGTTTTCCAACAGCTAAGTATTCGTCGATTTTGCGTGGATAATTTGCTTCTGTTAAGTCGTTTACAATTTGCGGATTGATGCATATATCAAAATGATGGATGTAAGCTGGCAAAGATTCAGGAGATTTGTTTCCAAGAAAATAAACGTTTGGAAGCTGGTGTAAAAGGCTATTTTTAAAACAAGATTCCTCGGGACCAATTAATACAAAGTTGAGATTTTGTTCGCGTTTTGCCAAAAAAATCAATAAGTCAATATCCAATCTTCTAGATGAAAGTAAACCTGTATAACCAACGATCGGACCTTCAAGACTTTGTAATTCGATCGGTTGTTGACTTGGCATTTTCATAAAATCACTCACATCACAACCTTGACCAATGAAATACGAATTTGGATTGTGTTTTTCAGCTTCGGTAATCAAAAAAGGCGAATTCCCAAGAACAAAATCAGCTTTTCGCATTAATTCTTTTTCGAACTTCATTCCATGTTTTCTCCAATAAGGAACGGTCATCAAATTATCGCGTGTGTAGTAAATGTATTTGCTAGGTTTCAACAATTCTTTCAGGTGAAAACTGCGAAACATGTCACTATCATTCAGTAAAATGAATTCTTTAAAATTCAATTCCACTTGTGCTTTTTTAATTGCGTTTGCAAAACGACTGTTGTTAATCTTATTGAAAAATGAAAACAGTCCACTAGGCAAAAATTGAATCGATTCAAGCAAACAAGCTGGAGTCAAGACCCATAAATTAGGGTTTATTCTTTCAATCAAATGTTGCTTCGATTTTATCACTGCATTTCTTTTTATGACCCCAGCAGATTTTCTATTTTTAATAGAGGTAATCCGATCCAAGCATGAATTCACATACAAAACATGGTGTTTTTTAGATAATTCCATTGCCATGTTTTTGCAATTGCTGCCAATTTCTATATCCCACGGTTGAATGCCAACGATGATGATGTCAGATTGCTTTTCCATAATTCATTATAATTAAGTTCGATTCTTCAGTGTATTTCATCCATTTTGACAAGTCAAAGTCGTAATATTTGATAATTTTCGCAGGATTTCCAGCTAAAATGCAATAAGGCGGAGTACTTTTGGTGACAACACTTCCTGCTGCAACAACACTGTGTTTTCCGATGGTAACTCCAGAAGTGATAACTACATTCGCTCCAATCCAACAATCGTTTTCAATGGTAATTTGCGCTGTGGAACATTTTTGCAAACGAGGTGCAATGGAAATTTCTTCGTAGCCATGATTTAATCCACTCATGACAACATTTTGGGCAATGTTTACGTTGTTTCCAATTGTCACTGGTCCAATGATGGTATTCGACAAACCAATGCGCGAATTATCACCAATCACGACGGGACCCATGGTATTGTTTACGCAGGAATAATTTTCGATGGTTGCCCATTTCCCCAAAACAAAAGGATTAAATGGAAAAACGTCCATACGTGTTTAAAAACGGATCAAAGAATTTTTACCTTTTTTGTGAAAGAACGGATTTACAAGTAATCTTACCCACACTCTTGGTCTTGGTCGCATAGGTGGTTGCAACATCCATAATGCAATTTTCTTTAAACTTGCATTACTTTTTATTTTTGCTATAATTTTCATGACTTTTAGTTCAAAATGAATAATCTGCATTAATAGTCGTAAAATTGAAATATGTTCGCTCAATTTTTTTAACCATTTGCTCTAAGGAATAATTTTTCTGTGCATGTTCTTGTGCATTTTTGCTCAAAAAAGTGCGTTTTTCACGGTTGAAATGAAGTTCTAAAATCGCGTTAGCCAAGGCATTTTCGTCCTTTTTTGGGATTAAAATACCATTTTCATTGCTGGTAATCAATTCATTTGTTCCATCAACACCAGTAGCGATGCATGCTTTCCCCATCGCCATTGCCTCCAAAAGCCCGATTGGCATTCCTTCCCAAAGCGAAGGCAAACAATAGATATCAATTGCTTTTAAAATGTCTGGAATATCGCTTCTGAAGTCTGAAAAACTGATGTGATTCATCAATTTTAAGTCCTTTGCTAATCTTTTTGCATCTTCCAACAATTCACCATTACCAACTAACAGAAAATGAATGTTTTGCGTTCTTAAAACTACCGATTGAATGGCTTTAATCATCGTGATTGGATCTTTTTGATACGTCATTCGAACCAAATATCCGACTAATGTTTTATTAGAATGGATTCCAAATTCAGCACGAATATTGGCATAAGCTGCATTTCCAACATCAAATTTCTGGGAATCTATTCCATTAAAAATAACTTTACTTTTTTTGAGATTGAAACGTGAAATTCCATCTTGTTCGTTACTTTTTGAAACCGCAATTGTTAAATCTGCCTTTTTAGTTAGGGTCTGCTGAAAAAGTATAAACCTTTGATTTTTGTGGGTTATAGCTTATTTTTGCACAACCAAGTGCAAGGAAAAATGAAAAAACTTTCAAAAAACCGTGCATCTCGACCAAAATATG
>JBIKSI010000044.1:0-23191 GCA_044348665.1 Crocinitomicaceae bacterium | reverse complement strand
TTTGAAAGCAGCACTAAATTTTCTTCTTTCTTTTTTCATATTCAACTGTTAAAATTACAATTTAATCAGTTGTCCGAAAAATGGGGAGTATTATATTATATTCTTAGTTTGTATTTATATTTTCCACAATGGATTCAAAGCTCCATATCCACAATTGCCAACAGTCGTTTTTATTGTCTTGTTAATTCTATTTGATTTATGGCTCATATCAAGAATTTTTTCATTTGATTCTTATATTATTTCGTCTACTAAAATAAAGGTCATTTCCATATTTGGATACACCAAAAAAGTAATAAATATTGATGATTTTATTAGTTGGTCTGAAATTGAAAAATCAAATAATAGAATAAATTGGAAAGAATTAGCATTATCTACTTCTGAGTTTGAAATAAAAATAAATTCTTCATATTACTTCAATTACGAGCAAATGAAAGATGCTGTTACCAGAGGTTTGGAGGAAGACTTATCTAAAACTTTGGTTTACAGTAGGAAAATAAATCTATTTTTTTCTTTTTTTTCTTTCTTTATTGCAATTTTGTTTTTCTTTTTTTGCTATCAAAGTTTCAATAACTATAATAAGGAAATTAAGGAATTTCAGCTCATAGAAATAGTTGATCAAGTTGAAAATATTACTATCTCAAGAGGGAAATCTAAATCTTTAGACATTAAATTAATTAATAATCCTTCATATCAATTTGAAATCAATAGCGTATCATTATCAGCAACTTACTTAAATGATTTTAATGCTAATGTTAAAGTAGGTGATACTGTTTTCATAAAAATATCAAATGAGATTTATAAATCAAAAATAACAAAAGAAAAAAAGCCAAAATTTTGGGATAGATCAATTAACTATTTTTTTATAGAAATTTTTGAATTAAGGGATAAGAACCAAAGTTATCTGAACTTAGCAGACTTAAATATGAAAATAAAAGAAGACTCTAAGATTGGTTTATTTCTTTTTTTTGGCATTGCACTATTTTTCACAATTGTGGGGATTTATTATTTAAAGTCAAAAAAATCTTCATAAACGTCGATGGTCCACAAGTTGTAAAAGCTGGAGATAGTGTTCAGCTTCGATTGTTTTATTCTTTTTACGATAGCGATCAAACTCCAATACTAAAAATAAATAATTTGGATGCCAAAAAATATTCAACCTACCAAAAAGATGGGATGACTTACCTCAAACTAAAAGTAGATAAAGAAATGGAAATTAAGGGCTTTTTAACCATTCTTAATAAATCGGGTGTTCCAAAAACCACTGAGTGGAGCAAAAAAATTGAAGTGTTAAAATAAAAACCCAAATTTTGCATTTACAATTTACTCAAAATATCACTATTTGCAATGTATACTTTACAAAGAATATAACTATTTTATCATTCCAATCCAAATTAATTCATCAAAAACTTATCCTTGAAAACGTGAAACAACTTAATTTACTAACAAATTATTTTTGGGCGCGTTTTCGGTCTGCGTTCACTAGTTTACTCCCAGCTTTTTAATTCATTGCTTTTTCTGCCGTTCTTCTAAAGTCGAAAGCACAAAAACCATTCATTATTAAAAGCTTTTTCGCAAAGCTAGTCAAACTCCGCCCGCGCATGGGTATGATTTAAAATTTTAAAATCATTTATTGAAGACAAGTAATAAAAAAGTTTTTAATTTTGAATATCCATATATAAAGTTAACAACTGCATTAAATACTAAGCAATATGAACATAACAATCAACACCCCAGCACTAATTTTTCCAGCGATTAGTTTGGTACTTTTAGCTTACACCAACCGTTTTTTGGGCTTATCTAGTGTGGTAAGAAAATTACATGAAAACTATTTATTAAACAAGGACAATCAAAAACTTCAAATTCAAATCAAAAGTTTGCATTACCGCATCAAATTAGTTCGAAGAATGCAGTTTTTTGGTGTCATCAGTATTTTATTATCCATAATTTGTATGTTTTTCATTTACATTGATTTCATGAAAATCGCAAATTATATTTTTGCCAGTTCCTTACTTAGCTTTGCTGTAAGTTTAATTTTATCCTTAATTGAAATAACACAAAGCACAAAAGCATTGGAAATAGAATTGAATGATATGTGATACCAAATACTTTAATGAAACCATTGTATCAAAAAAAATTGTACTTTGGACTTGATTTTCAATAGTTGAGACATTTATTTTAAATACCTAAGCATGTTACATAAAATCTTGAACTATTTTTTTGCCTTTGTTTGGATTGCAAACGGACTTTACTGCAAGGTACTCAACCAAGTGCCTCGACATCAAGAAATTGTTGCTTCTATTCTTGGTGAAAAGCATGCACGTACATTCACCTTACTGATTGGTATTTCAGAAATAATCATGGCTTTGTGGATCCTTTCCAGGTTTAAAGCAAAATTAAATGCTATCACACAAATAAGTGTTATTGCCTACATGAACATAATGGAATTTATTTTGGTACCTGACTTGTTACTTTGGGGTAAATTTAATTCTCTATTTGCTTTTATTCTAATCCTTTTTATCTATTTGAACGAATTTCACTGGAGCAAAAACAAAATGTAAATCATGTTTGAATTTCTGAAAAATCATCCCTTTCCTGTTGAAGCTTTTTTTGAAAGTTCAGTTGTACTTACATTCGCCTTCCCTAAAAAGGAACTAGAACAATTTTTGCCAAAACATTTGGAATTAGATTGTTACGAGAATGAAACAGCATTCGTCGCAGTTGCTCTTGTGCAAACGAAAAATCTGAGACCAAAATCATTCCCCACATTTTTAGGCAATGATTTCTATTTAATTGGCTACCGAATTTTTGTTAGATACACCACCTTAGCAGGAAAAAGATTACGCGGTTTGTACATTCTTAAATCCCAAACTGATTCTTTCAAAATGAAACTTTTAGGCAATTTATTTACACATTACAAGTACCAAAAAATAGATCTAAAGCAAAGCTTTTCATCGGATAAAAATACGATTCATTCCATTCACGCGCAAGATTTGGGCTCTCAGTTTTCAATTAGCTATAAAAATAATTCTGAAAACCCAAGTCTACCAGCAAACTCACCTTTTTTGGACTGGAAAGAAGCGCGCAGGTTTGCAGGACCTTTACCTCATACATTCACGTATTTAGAGAAAAAAAAGCAGATCTTAATCATCAAAGGGAATCGTGAAAATTGGACACCGAAACCTATTGAAATTTTAGATTATTCTTTTTCTTTTTTTGATGAAATGAAATTAAAAAATCCAATTTTAGCAAATGCATTTGAGATAACAAATATCCCTTATCAATGGGAAAAAGGAGTGCTGGAACAATGGTGAAAACTAGAAATAAATTTCAAGGTGTAGGTAATATTTTGCTGTTTAATTGGCACTTTTACTTGCTTGCTTGTATTTTTATTGTTTCCTCACTATTACTTTCAAGTTACTATTTTCCAGCATATTTAAAATTAATTTTCATTTTAAACGGCTTGATTGTATTTCAACTATTGGTTTCACTTTTCACATCGTATTTTATTTACGACCTGAATTCCTTGTATGATTTTAAATTAATAAAAGCTTCAACAAAAAAAATGTTCCTTGCTAACATCAATGCTGGATTTGATGAAACAAGTGAAATTCTTAAACAAAAATTCAGCCAATCCACCTTGATTCCAATGGATTTTTACAATCCTGAAAATCACACAGAGATTTCAATTAAACGGGCTAGAAAACGCTACCCGCCAACAGATGAAAACTTACAAATTAGTGCTACAAATATCAATTATACCGATCATTCTTTCGATAAAATATTTCTAATTTTTACAGCGCATGAAATTCGAGATTTTAAAGAAAGATTAAAATTTTTTGAAGAATTAAAACGAATATTAAAACCGGATGGTGAAATTATTCTCATTGAACATCTTAGAGATATGCCAAATTTTTTAGCCTATTTCGTAGGTTTTTTTCCATTTTTACAGCAAAAAATCGTGGATAAAAATAATTTCATCTGCTGAATTGACTATTTTTAAAATAGAAAAAATTAATCCATTTATGATTCAAATTACAATTACAAAATGATACTACATCTTACAATTATTGGCATTTTATTGATGGTTCTGGCCTTGATTCACATTCCCTTTCCGAAATATTTTAATTGGAAAAATGAATTGAAAGATTTGAGTTTAATCAATCGGCAAATGATGCAAACACATACATTTTTCATCGCCTTAAGTGTTTTTTTAATGGGATTCGTATGCCTTACTTCGCCCAAAGATTTAATTTCAAATCCTTTTGGACAAACAATCTCACTTGGATTTGCCTTTTTTTGGAGTGTGAGATTATTTTTTCAATTCTTTGTTTATTCTCCGAAGTTATGGCGTGGAAAAAAATTTGAAACCAGCATGCATGTAATTTTTTCCCTTTTGTGGATTTATTTGACTGTAATTTTTAGCAATGCCTATTTTAGATTTTTCTAAAAAATTGAAATAAATTCAAAAATAAACTCACTACGTAACGCTTTACGTTCTCAAAAATGATAATTCAAAACTAAATTAATCAACAACATATTCACCTTGTTAAATTGATACCTAGGATTGTCATACAACTCTCCAGCATTTAATTTACTTACCAATAAAAGTTGAGATTCTAAACCTTTAAATTGTTTTTTAAACTGATAACGAACATCTACATTAATTTGATAATAGGAGGGAAGTCCGTATTTGTTTAACTCAAAATTAAGAACGTCAGGCAAACGAACATAGCCCAATCCAAGCGATGTTTTCAAACTTCTTTTTGGAAATTTTTGTTCAAATTTTGCAACAAATGCATGTACATCTCCAAAACCATCATTTCGTTCTCGCGGTAAAAAGGTGAAAAAAGGATCTCGTCCCCATTCTCTTGGAAATAAATACCTACCGTGTTTTGTAATTCTATTGTAGTTCAAAGAGAACTGCGTGTTTTTAATGTTTAAACCCATTTTACCACCAAAAGTCATTGCCTTTGCTCCCTTCGAAACAAAAGTTTTACTTTGATCTTCATTTCCACCAAAATTTATGGCATCTTGACGAATAAATTGCCCTCCAAGTACAAACTTTTTAGTTTCAGAAATTGTTTTTTCGTAGTTAAATTGAAACAAAGCTGAATTTAAAATATTATCTATGTAATAATCCCACGCTTGGAGTTCTAAATTTTTGTTTACTTTATATTTTACCGAAAAAACTCCAACTCCTTCGGAATGTAAATTTCCAAAATAGTTTGATTTTTTCCCATCAATTCCAACTCCCGCAGGGTAAAGACCAATGCTTTCATCAACATAATACCATTTTGTTGTGCTTCGCGGTGAAATTGCATACAAAAAACCTCCTTCAAATTTAAGTTTTTTCAGCTCATAATCAAGCCAAAGTCCTTCAACTCCAGTGCCTCGCATTCTGCCATCTTGAATATTGATCATGGGAGTATTTACCAATTGACGACCGAAAATTAGATGTCCCTTTTTTAAATTGTATTTCAAATACAACTCTTCCAATCGATCCATGTCCTTGTGATTGTCTGGGTTTTCAATGTCAAACAAACCAATTTCGTAACGATTTAATTGTCCAGTCAAGGAATCAGGATTGTGTAAAACAGAAGATTTTAAGTTGAAAAAATAAAATCCACTCACCGCAAATTGAAAATTTTTAAATTTTGCCGTTTCGTAGCGCAATCCACCACCAACGGCATTGGCGTAATAATCTGAGAGCAAACCTTCATTGATGGTAGAACTAAAAAAGTAGCGAAAATGTCCGTGAGATGTCCCGTTCTTAAAAGCATGTAATAAAGAATTTGTGTCTTCGGTGACATTTTGTTTTCCTTTCCACATGATTGCTTTTTCATTCAAATCGTGGTGTTGAGAAAAGACATTATTTGCCCAGCTTATTAGTAAAATAAGGTAAAAATGTTTCATTGTTTTATTTATTTACTTAAATGTATAGAAAACTTTAAAATTTATTTATCCAGGTAATTCCTTTAAATTAGTTTTGGCATGGTTTTATCCAAAAACACATTCCAAAACTATCATTCTATTCTTTTTTTCCGGCGGATTGCATCCGCCGTCACCAATATTTAACTCCTAACGGAGTTATTGTTTAATAACGGATTGCATTTGAATAAATTTATACTTAATTACGGTTTTGGAGATTTTGAATATTGTCCTACGGCATCATAGTTTTACTATTTTTTGCTTTTCATCGCTGTGAATGGACCATACTTGTGCTGCTTTTCGGAAAATTTATCTGCGAATGGTCCAAATGGATGATCGATTGGTTTTTTTGAAATATCTGGCCAATCATTTGCTGTGTTTTTGTGCGGTCTCGGTTGTGAAACAATGTAAGCCGATACTTCCCAAGCTTCTTCATCATTTAATTGAGGTGCATCGTGATTTACTCCAAATGGCATGTTGTATTTTACATATTTTGCCATATTGGAAATGCGGTATAAACCTGCTGCATCGTTAAAACTATTGTTTCCCCAAAGTGGCGGATACATAAATTCTACACCGTCTGGATTTAAAATCCCTTCTCCGTTTGGAGCATGACAACTTGCACATTTTGCATCGTAAACAATTTTCCCTTTTTCAGGACTAGCAGCACGATTTAAAAATGGCATGTCTTTTAATCCAGAACCTTCAGCTTTCACACCTTTTGTAACGTTTTTCCCCAAATGATTCATGTAAGCAACAAGTGCCTTCATTTCTTTACTCGATTCATCCAATGCTTTTCCATTTAAACTTCGTTCGAAACAGTCGTTTATTCGTTTTTCCATACTTTCCATTTTACCACTTCTCGCCCTTACTTTTGGATAAGTGGAGGCAACGGATCCGTAATTGTTTCCAAAAACTTTTGTTCCAGATGCTAAATGACAGTTTTGGCAATTTAAACCATTTGAAATTGATTTAACTTTTCCTTTTGGTCCCAAAAATTTAGCAGTGTGCTCAATTAAATCTTGTCCGTAAAAAACTTGATCTAATTTTTTTTCATCGCTAATGTATTCCATGTCGCTAGGTGTCCAAAAAAAACTCGAACTGGATACAACTTTCTTTTCTTCTTCGTAGGGAACTATTTTTTCTTCTTTTGAATTAAAAAAGTCAGAAATAGTGTCCAAATTCAGTAAAATAAAAGGCATCACAACGATTATTGCAACAAGAATAAGAACGAGATGAAATAATTTTTGAATAATTCGCAAATAGACTTCTCTGCTTTTGTCCTGATTTTCCATGAGCCAACTAGTTTTTAGTGAGGAATTTTGTCTTTAATTACTCCGTACAAGAAAGTACCGATTAAGGCAAAAAGGATTACAATGGTAAAACTTATGAATCCATAACCTAAATTCACAACCATAGGACCAGGACAAGCTCCGCTCAAGGCCCAACCTAAACCAAAGATTGTTCCTCCAATTAAATACCTTAAAATTGATTTTTCTTTCGGGAAAAAAAGTATTGGAGCTCCTGAAATATCACGTAGTTTGAATTTTTTTATCAAAGCCACACCAATTACTCCAGAAACTACTGCTGTTCCAATAATTCCATACATGTGAAACGATTGAAAGCGGAACATTTCTTGAATTCGATACCAAGAAAGTGCCTCGGATTTTGTCATAACAATCCCGAAAACGATTCCTACAAATAAAAATTTTAAAAATTTCATCTTTCTTCTTAGTTAAAAATTAATGGGAAAATTAAAAATGTCATGATTAATCCTCCGATAAAAAAGCCAATTACTGCCATTAAAGAGGGAACTTGTAAATCAGACAAACCACTGATTGCGTGTCCAGAGGTACATCCGCCAGCATAGCGAGAACCAAAACCTACCAACAAACCTCCAATTGCAAGTACCAAAAATCCTTTCAATGAAAATGCATTTTCAAGACTAAATAATTCCAAAGGCTGCGTGCTTGTTGGTTTTTCAAAGCCCATTGCTTTTAAGTCTTGCAAGGTCGATTCTGCCAATTTAATTGGTTCATCGGTACTTAAAAATTCGCGTGCAATAAATCCTCCGAGAATAGCACCTACTAAAAAAACGAGGTTCCATGTTTGAGTTTTCCAATCAAAATCGAAAAATTTAACTTTTTTTCCAGCTCCAGCAATGGTACAAATAGTTCTCAAATTGGAAGAGAATCCAAAAGATTTACCAAAAAACAGGAGGGTAAACATGATTGAGACGATGATGATTCCTGAAATCCACCATGGCCAAGGTTGAGAAATGAATTCTAACATATAAATTTTAGTTTATGTGAAATGAAATAATTGGTTTAAACATGTGATTTATCAATTTTTCAGTAGCACTGCTGTGGAAAAAACCACCTTTACCGTGAGTTCCGATACAAACCAAATCCATGTTGTTCATTTGATTGAAGTGAATAACTCCACTTTCAACGTCCGTATCATGTAAAATATGTGCTTCAAAATCGGTCATTCCGTGTTTTTTAGCAAAATTTTCCATGTCTGCTTTTATTGTTTCTTCGGAATGATTTTTGGCTACTTGCAAAAAGTGAATCTTTGGATTAAAATCTTTGATTATTTTGTTAAGCAAAGTCAATTCTTGATTGATTTCTTCTCCGAACTGATGTACTAACAAAATATTTTTCAGCTCCAAATTAGATCTGTCACACATCAGTGATAATACAGGAACAGTCGATTTTCTTGCTACTAATTGTGTTTCAGTACCAGAAATTTTCTCTTTCAATCCCCATGCTCCTTTGGTTCCCATAGCAATCAAATCAAATTTATTTCGTTCAGCAAAATCAATGATTGTGTTGTTTGTTTTACCAATTTGTAGGTGAATAAATTTGTCTTGTCCATAAAGTGTTTGCAACTGATTTAATTTACGTTTTGCTATTTCCACTTGAGATTCAACGTATTTTTTATCAATTTCTCCACAAGTTGAAATCGTGCCATTTAGGTCCAAAGTAACTGTATCTGGAAAATTCATTACATGTAGAAAGTGAATTTCCATCGCAGTAGTTTTGCTCAAATTATCTATTAAAATGTAGGCAAATTCAGCTTGCACAGTGAAATCTGTTGGAATTAAAACTTTAATTTTCTCCATTTGTCTTTGTTTTATGTTTGTTAAAAAGTGGTTTTGCAATATTTAATAACAAAGCACCAAGAATTCCGAAATTTATCATCAATGGAAATGGCGTTGAATTAATCGCACATGCTTCGGAATTGCAATAAGTGTTAAGCCAATAAAAATATCCAGCTACCGAACCAATAAACCCTCCGATGAGGTATAAACTATTTTGTTTTATCCATTTCATACTTGTCTGATTTTTTTTAATTCGTCAATCGATCCTGCATCAAATAGTGAAGTAAATCCATTTGTCTTCATTAAGTCCATAGCATACCTACTTCGATTTCCTGACCTACAGAATAACACGTAATCCTTGTTTTTGTCTAGATTTGGAAGATTTTCAAATAAATTATCCAGTGGAATATTTATAGCGCTTGGGATATTATTTTCTATCAATTCGCTTGGATTTCTTACGTCAATAAGCGTAGGTTTCTTCTCCAAAAAACGTTTTAAAGCCAGCTTTTTAGATTGAAAGATGTTTCTAAAATTCATATTATACCAAAAACATTTTTATTTTAGTCCATTATAATATTCGTATAATGCCGTAATAGTTTATAAATTGTTCAACTTGTTGGACTATATTATAAACATGTTCGGTATTAAATGCGGAGCCAAGTTCAATTGACTCCGCTATTTTAAATTATTTTAAAACCTTACTTTGGCAAACGAAATCCGTTTTCGGAATAGCTGTTTCACCTATGGCTTTGAATCCACCTTCGATTTCTGTGAAATTTCTGTAACCTCTTGCTTGTAAGATACTTGCAGCAATCATACTTCTGTATCCACCAGCACAATGTAAAAAGAAATGTTCTTCAGGATTAACATCTTTTGTCCATTCGTTGATGTAAGCTAAAGGTTTGCTATATGCTTCTGAAACGTGTTCAGCTTCGTACTCAGACTCTTTTCTCACGTCCACAACAACAGATTCTTCTAGTTTGAAACGAGCTTCAAATTCGCTAGCAGAAATTCGATCGATGGTATCCACTTCTTTTTCTGCGTTTTTCCAAGCATCAAAACTTCCTTCCAAATAACCTAAAACACGATCAAAACCAACGCGACTCAAACGTGTAATTACCTCTTCTTCCATTCCTAACTCGGTAATCAACAGAATTTCTTGGTTTACATCACCAATTAGAGCGCCAACCCATGGAGCAAAATCTCCATTGATGCCGATGTTAATCGATTGAGGTACAAATCCTTTCCAAAAATCTCCGCTATTTCGTGTGTCTAAGATCAAGGCTCCTGAAGATTCAGCTATTAATTCAAAAGCTTCTGGATTTAGTGGAGATAATGATTTTGATTTAACGTCTTCAAAGTTTTCGTAGCCTTTTTTATTCATGGCAACATTGTGACCAAAATATGCTGGAGGAGGCAATAAACCATCCGTTACAGCAGCAATGAATGCTTCTTTATTTGGCTGATTTAAAGCATAATTTGTTGCTCTTTCATGACCAATCGAACCAACTGTTTCTTTCGACATGTTTTTTCCGCAAGCAGAACCTGCTCCATGCGCTGGATAAACGATCACGTCATCTGCTAAAGGAACGATTTTCGTCATTAAACTTTCATATAACAATCCAGCCAATTGCTCTTGTGTCATGTCAGCAGCTTTTTGGGCTAAATCAGGACGACCAACATCTCCTAAAAATAATGTATCTCCAGAAAAAATCGCGTGGTCTTTACCATTTTCATCTATTAATAAAAAAGTCGTACTTTCCATCGTGTGACCTGGAGTATGTAATACTTTTATTTTAATATTACCGATTTCAAAAACTTGACCATCTTCAGCGATAATTGCTTCAAACTCAGTTTTAGCATTTGGTCCGTACACGATTGGTGCAGCAGTTTTTTTACTTAAATCTAAATGTCCTGAAACAAAATCTGCATGGAAATGTGTTTCAAAAATGTATTTTAATTTTACCCTATCCTCTTTTAATCTGTCCATGTAAGGATTGATTTCTCTTAGGGGATCAACGATAAATGCTTCGCCATTGCTAACCACGTAATAAGCTCCTTGTGCCAGACATCCAGTGTAAATTTGTTCGATTTTCATTTTTTTGAGTTTTATAATTACTAAATATGATGCAAAGATAGGTGTACTAATTTAATCAAAAAGTAACAGAAGTTACACAAATCAGTTTTTTTTTATGATTTTTATTAGTTTTTTTTTAAAACCCTGATTTAATGTAGGAATAACCTTGTTCTTGTTTTTCAACAATATAAATAATTCCTGCAGGTACAAAACCAGCTTCACTTATGATTAAAGATTTTTCGACTTTTCGCTCCTTTAAAGAAAATTCACATGCCTGAAAATTTACACCATTCAATTTTGCTTCTTGAATACCTTTAAAAACGGTAGTTTTGTTGGTTTGAAGCATTTCCAAGCCTGGACCATGACAAACTACTTCAATTTCTGTTTTCGGTGAAACTGACTTAATGTTCTTTAACTGTTTCATCAATGCCTTGTGCGATAAAGTATCTGAGGTTGTGAGTTGAAAAACGATTTTATGTGTTTTTTCATCTACTTTTTCTTGTGCTTTTAGTGTTCCAACGGCGAAAGTCATTGCAACTAGAAGCAGACTTAAAATTTTACTTTTCATATTATTTGGATATTATTTTTCATCAAAAATAAAACTAAAGTCCAAAAAGAAAAGTAACTCAAGTTACATGGCTTCGTTCAGGAAAACTAAAGGTTTTATTCTAATTCTTCAATTCCAGATATAGTTAGTCTTGAAAATCTAGATTATTACTTTTCTTTTTCCGTAAAAGAAAAGTAACACAAAAGAAAACTCGGCACTTTTTGTTAGTAAATTCGCACCATTCGTCTATTTGCGACCGTTTCGAGGATCTCCTTCGGAGCTTTCTCACGGTTCCCGCAATATACTTCATTTTGCTTTTCACTAACAATTAGGTGCCATAATCAGAATAAAAAAGCGCATTTCCATTATTAACCAAAATACAGGCTGGATTCAATTCTCAACTGCTAATCTTTCTACAATAAGAGATTCATTGGGTAAAATTATTTTTCTCGACAACAATGATCTTAATTATTGTTCTGTGTCTTTATTTTTCCCACTAATAATTCGCGAAACAATGCCTTTTTCATCAGTTAATTCCGCACCAATTACGCCCAATAAATGTAAGGCTATGAAGGAAAGTAAATAATAGATAGACAAAACGTGAATTTCTTCCATTACCTCATGCAAACTGTCGGGACCAAACTCGATGAAAAGTCCGGTTGTCAACGACATGGTAATTCCTAAATAAAAAATAATGTAAACCCAAGCCTTAAATTTCCCTTTGAAATCAAGACTTTTGTTGAAGGGACTTTGAAATTTCATTTCTCCAAAAAATGGAAGCGTGAACTTAATTGCAAACAAAAAAACTAAGACGTAACCGATATAAATGTGCCAAATCCACATGGGTTTTCTGATTTGTTTTGCCAAACTAATGCTATCATCTTCGCTCAAAGTTTGATCTGTTGATTTTAAAAACTCTTGAATAATGTCTGAAACATTGTTTTTATTCATCCACGTCATTCTCAAAAAAATCGTTAGTAATAAAAATAGCATTGAAAAAGCAATCGCCCAATGTAAAATGCGATATATTCTAGAGTAATTTTTGTTTTTCATAATTTTAAAATAAAATCAAAGTTAATGTTTTTTATTGGTTAATCTACAAAATAAAGTTTAACATCAGTTCTACCAACAAAATTCAATAAAGACTAAAAAATCTAATTTTCGTTCTTTTTCATTGCCAAAAAGAACCAAAAGGCTAGTGCTTGAAAACGCATCTACCTTTCGACAAACGCCGCTAAAAAATCAAAACTCGCTTCACTCAAACACTTGATTTTTTTACGCTTACTTTTTGTGAAAGGTGCCAGATTTACGTTTTCTAGGCACTATTGATCGGGCAAAATCAAATTAGATTCCATTCAAGAATATTTATTGGCAAAAGTTGGTTTATCTAAGAAAAATTTCTACTTTTTGTTAAATCCTCAAAATCAATTTCAAATTAAACCTTCGTTGAGTTAAATAATTTGGAATGGAATAATACTTTCCTGAAACATCTTGAATCCATTGTTTTGAGAGCACATTGTTGATTCCCATTAAATTAAAGACTTCCAAGGATACAGTTGCATCTGTAAAGCGAGATTTTTTTATTTTTGTTTCTTTGGACAATTTCTCTTCCTTCACTTTTTTCTTATGCAGTAAATCATAGGTCAAACCTAAATCCGTTCCGAAATATAATTCACTTTTTCAATAATTCACACAAATCAACATCCAAAGATTCTGAAATCGAAAATAGTATTTTTAAAGTCATATTGTACTTTCCTTTTTCAATACGCTGAATTGTTCTGATATCAATGTCGCATAAAGAAGCCAATAGACTTTGAGTAATATTTTTTTCTTGTCTAATTTTTTTTATCTTTATTCCAATACTTGCGATTTCAGAATCAAACCTATTTAACATGGTCAAAAATGAAACATTCCTTGAAAAATTCATACGACATATAAGTCGTAAATAGATTTTTTATTATATTTGTCAAATTACTAAGTGATGTCTGAAAAATTCAGTTTATCAAAATTAATTTTAATAATATAAGTATGAAAAAAATCAAGTATCTAAGCGCAGGGATTCTTTTTATTGGTGCTGTTTTACTATCTAGCTGTAAAAAGTATGATGATGGCCCTGGTTTGAGTTTCAGAACCAAGAAAGCTCGTATGAGTTCTGAATTTGAAGTTACGAGTTTTACGATTAATAACGAAAATGCATTAAATTATTCGTATGGTGGCACACTATCCTGTGCGAATGGCGGAAGTTTTATTTATAATTCAACCTCCAATACAACTAGATTTATTTGGACATTTGAAAAGAATGGAGATTGGAATTATGAACAGACAACATCTAATCAAGATATTGATTTCGATCTAAGTTACGATTTATGCAATGATTATTATGATTATACTACAAGTAATTACAATTTAAATGGTTCTTGGATGTTTGTTAGTAATAACGAAAAATTGGAGATAAAATACAACACAGGGGAAATTGAAACTTGGGAAATTAAAGAATTAAGAGAAAAACAAGTAAAATTAGAAATGTTTGATGGCACTGATATTTATAAAATGACTTTGAAAAAAAGGTAAATTATTAAAAATAAATCATTTTTTAAACCAAAGAGGCTAAACTATCTCGCACTAACCATTCTTCAAAAATGCTTGATATTATCACAAAAATAGTTTTGGCATTGTTTTTCCAAAAACACATGCCAAAACTATTTTTTTAATTTGTTCATTGGCTTTTTAACTGTCGCTTAATAAACTCAATCCTTAGGAGTAGACATTAAATAAAGATTGGGCTTTTTATTTATTGCTCTGTACTTATTGAATAAAAGTAATAAAATACTTAATCCTACTATTTTCTTATTTCAAAATTCTCAAATCTAAATCCTTAAAATTAATTTCAAGTTAAACCTTCTTTGTGTCAAATAATTTGGAATGGAATAATATTTTCCAGAAACATCCTGAATCCATTGTTTGGAAAGTACATTATTGATTCCCATAAGATTAAATACTTCCAAAGAAACTGTTGCGTCAGTAAAACGAGATTTTTTGATTTTTGTTACCTTGGATAATTTTTGTTCTTTTACTTTTTTCTTGTGCAATAAATCGTAGGTCAATCCTAAATCTGTTCTAAAATATGATTTTTGACGTAAAGTGTCTTTGTAACGCTCAAAATCTGGCGGTCCGTAAGGCAAACGTGTTCCAAAAAGTAAACCTAATTGAACTGAAAAACTTTCAAATCCTGGCATGTTGTCTTGAAACAAGATTGCAAAATTCATTAATTGATCGGTTGGTCTTGGAATGAAGGTTGGTTTTATCAAAGCGCTATCTACCACTTCTTGGTCTTCGCTGACCCCAAAGTAAATACGTTCTCCTGCGGCATTATAATACAACATGTATTCATCGCCTTTTACATCTTCTTTTGTTGATAAAAACCCGACTTTAAAAAAGGATTCAATGCCATTCACAAATTCTCCATGAATATTTAAATCCAAACCATAAGCGTAAGCCGTTGCTTTATTTTCTGCGTAATAACGGGTTCGTACATTATCCACTTCATAAGGGTTTACGTCCCACAAATATTTGTAATATACTTCCGAAGAAAACTTGAAAGGCACCTTGCGATCCCACATGGAAAAAAGGAAATCGTAACCACCAACAAGGTGAAATGATTTTTGTGATTTCACATCTAAATTTAATTTCCCGTCAAATGTTCTAAATTCACGGTAAAACGGCGGTTGATAATACATTCCGCTGGCTAGTTTGAAAACTGAAGAACGTTTTCTTATGTTTCCATTGTTGTAAAAATATTGTCTTGGAAAAAAATACATGGACACTCTCGGCGTGATGTAAAATTCTTGATTTATTTCGGTGTAACCTGAACGCACTCCAATATTGAAAACGGTTCTGTTATAAGAACTTTCAATCGTATCGCTATGCTTCACAAATCTTTTTCCAGTTTTTTCGGTGATTTTTTGACGAACCTCAACAATGTAATTTTTTTTGGCTTTTCCCCATTCTGTTGAAAACTGTGTAAACCCCGTAAAACGACTATTTTCTAAAGTTAAATTGCTTTTAATTGTCTCAAACAAAATTAACTCGTTGTTTGTACTTTGTGGTTGGCTATAACCAGCGGAATCAACCATTTTCCATTCACTTAATACATCCGCAAATTGATCTTTTTGGTAATTTATTCCCCATACCAATTTGGTTTTTGCACCAATTCGATACGAGCCATTGTGATATAAATTGATGATGGTTGCATCCAATTTGTTGCGTGCATGGTTCAAAAATGTTCCAATTCCAACGGTTGCAATAGAATCTCCGAATTCTTCTTTTGATGGATCAGTTTCAAGTTGATTGATAAAATATTGACCCTGAATATCAAAGTATTCGCGTTCATCCGTTTTAAAAATGGAAGCATAAAAATCTAATTGTGTGTTTTTATTGGCTTTCCATTTTAGTGCAGTTCCAGTTGTAATTGTTTGAAAACGAGTTTGTTCTTGACCATCAAAATAGATGTTAAAACGATAAGCTTCATTCACTGTACCAAAATCAGTTTGTTGCGTTTCTGGTGAGAATCGGTAGTCATTAGAAGAAAAATGTGCGATGGTACTCCAAACTAAATTCTCGCTTAAATTGAAATTCACCAAAGCCTGAGCATCATAAAAAACGGGATTGTAGGCACCTTTTGTAGGTAAAGAATTTAATAAATAACCATTTGCTCGGTAACGAACACCAGCTAAATAATTTAATCTTGGTCCAACTCGATGTGCAATATGACTTTCCACTCCGAGTAAGGAAGCCATTACAGAAGCGTTTAAAGAATCGGGATTTTTGTAGGTAATATCTAAAACTGAACTTAATTTATCGCCATAACGTGCATCAAAACCTCCAGCGCTAAAGCGAATATCTTCCACCAAGGCTGTATTGATGAAACTCAAACCTTCTTGTTGACCAGATCGCGTCAAAAATGGACGATTAATTAAAAAATCATTGACATAAACTAGATTTTCATCGTAATTCCCTCCGCGAACATTATAATTTGATGTTAATTCATTGTTTGAACTTGCAGCTGTTGTGTAAATTAATGTTCTTTCCACACTTGGATTGGGGAAGGATTGAATGTCCAATTTTGGGAGTTTGGAAATCAAAATATCTCGATCTCCGTAACCCTTTACGTCCACGGATTTTATTTCTAAAATAGGAAAAACAATATTTTTTATTTTTTTAATTTCATTTTCTTTGGCAGAAATAGTTTGATTTATTTCTAAGGAATCATATTTGAATAAAAAACTAAAGGATTTATTTGCTGGAATTTCTATTTTGAAATCTCCTTTTTCATCCGAGTAAAGTGGCTTTGAAGATAGGTCAAGAACAAAAATTTTAACATTTTCAATGGAATTCCCTTTTTTGTCGACGCATTTTCCTTCAATTGTAGCATTTTGAGCAACTATTATGCTGCTGCAAAAGGTGATAAATAAAAGTAAAAAATGCTTCATTGCTAAAAATAACGTATAAAAGTACAGCTTATTATTTAAAATCAATATTTCAAAACGATTAAATCATTTTCAAACACTTCAATTGCTTCGAATAAATAAGAAATTAATGTTTCAACATCGCCATTTGGACAGAAATTTAAGAAATTTTCACTACGTTCTTGGAGTCCATTGTTTGGGAAAAGTTTGGATTTTAAATCCTCGATTTGTTTTAATTCTTGTTCAAAAGCGTTTTTTTGCTGTTTAATTAATTTTTGTTTGATCGACTCAATTTGATTCTGTAATTTAGTTTTTTCTGCCTCAGCAAATTTTAATAAATTAGTATCAAATTGGGTTATTTGTGTCTCAATTACCTGAAGAAGTTCGTTTGTTTTGTTTTCTAATTCTGAAAAATCTATTTCTTCTTTCAAATTATTTTTTACAAAATTTTGCTTCAATTCATCTATTGGCGAAAATAGTTCAATTTCACTTATGTTTAATTTTAGCAATTTTTTTTGAGCATTTGCATCAATAATTTGAATGGAATTTCTAACTTTTAGCAAAGGAAAGGTAAGTTCTAAAGCGTCAAAAACTCCTTTCAATTGAGTCCAATAGGCAATTTCTGCTGCTCCTCCGATGTATGCTAAATTTGGTAACATGAATTCTTGATAAACTGGTCTCAATACTACATTCGGCGAAAATTTTTCGGGAGAATTATCTATTAAATCAAATAGTTGTTCTTTCGAAAAAGTTCCTACTCCAGCAATTTGAAAGTTTTCCTCTTCTTTGATGATGCGGATACGTTCATATTCAGTTAAGTAAAATAAATTTATTGGTCGAGGAAAAATTTGTGGTTTAAATCCTAATTCTTCTAATTTTTTAGAAGTCTCAACAACTTGTATTTCAGAAAATGAACTTTCTATTTCTTTTTTCAGAATCGGAATAAATTCTTTTTTTAAGTTGGAAGAATTTGCGTCCACAATTACTAATCCATATTCTTTGAATAATTCATTTACAAAGGAAAAAGTAGCATCAGCAAGGTTTTTTCCTTGATATTTACCCAATAAAGCATGAATTTTTGCTTCGGGGAAATTTGCAAAGAATGCCTTCACTTCATTTTTAATGGTTTCAAAATTTTCTAAAGGATAATTTCCAACGGCACCGCCAAAATCCGATTCCCAGCTAATTTTTTTATTAAAAATATTGGTATGATTGATTTCAGCAAAATCGTGATCTTCACTTGCCATCCAATAAATAGGCACAAAAAGTTGATTTGGATAGTTTGCCGAAAGTTCTTCTGCTAATTTTATCGTGTGTAATATCTTGTAAATGAAATAGATCGGCCCAGTAAAAATATTTAACTGATGTCCAGTTGTTACTGTGAAACAGTTTTCAGAAGATAAATTCTCGATTGCATTTTCTGTTTTTTTGCTAAGTTCAACTGATTTGTACTTACTTTTTAATTCAGCTTGTAAAATCAAACGTTTTTTTTGATCAAAATCTTTTTTGCGGTCTAGTTGATTTTCGAACGCTTTCAAGGAAAAACTTTCTTGTATAAATTCCGATAAAGTTTCTTGGTCGTAGCTTAATTTATTCGCTAAGGGAGAAAAATAACTTAAAATTAATCGGCTAATTTTTGTTTTTTGCATCTGCAAATTTAGTAAATTTAGATTTTATTTTTGTGATTTACCTTAGATTTAACTTTTTAGTTGGATTAATGCTTTCATTTTTGTACTTTTGTCGAATAAAAATAACAATTAAACACATTTTTTTAAATATTGTCCTTTTCGTTTGTTTAACAAATTTTTCCTTTTCTCAAGTTGAAAATGAGCGAAAGGTTTCTTCCTATTTGAAAGAATTGCAAGAAATTTTCAATCAAGCACTTGTTGAAACTACTTATAAGAACTCTAAAACAAGTAGCGATTCCAGTTTACTAGTTTATTTTTCGAGTTTAAGTGAAAGCTCCAAAAACAAGTATTCACCAACTAATTATTTTCAAGCCAAAGAAGATTTGTTGCGTCGAGAAAATAGCTTATTTGTTACTGCTGAAGCACTTCAAAACTTCAATGCGAACCCAGTTCAAGATTTGGAAGACAATATTTCTTTTAGTCGCCGATACGGACTTGGAGCGGAATGGAACATATTGAAAGGAGGTTATTTGGATTCTAAAAATCAATTAAAATCTTTGGAAATTGATCGCGTTTTACAAGGTGAATTGCAGAAGTTTTCAAATCCAAATTCAACAATTCCAATCAAAATGAATCAATGTATTTTTTGGTTCAATCACCAGAAAACTAAAATATTGGATCAGCGGGAAGATTTATTAAAAAAGCAAAGTGAAATCATTGAAAAGTTATATTTTTCCAAAAAAATTGACAAAGCTTTTTTATTAAAAAATCAAACTAGAATTGCAGAAATCAATGGAATGAAAGGGATTTATGAGTCCTACAATAATTTTATTTCACCACTTTTCGACACCACTTTTTTCAACTTAGAAATAGCCTTATTTGATCTAAATTATGCAGCTTTTTTAGGAGAAAATTCTTTTAATAATCAAACTAAAAACAATTCCACCGACAGTTTAAGTGCAGTATTATTGGCTGCAATTGAAAATCAAAACAAGTGGTTTCATGAAATCAGATTAAAAACCTATGTTCGTTATAATTATTTCGATGTCATCTCGCCAAGTCCGGTAAACAGAGCATTTTTTAGTGGTGGAATAAGTTCTACCATTCCTTTACAATTTAATCACAAACAACATAATGCGCTTGAACGCGAAAAAATTCTGAAACAAATTGAAGAATTAGAACTCAATGAAAGTAACAAACGAATTGAATTATTGAATGAAGCTTATGAATACCGCTATCAGTTGAAACAATACATTGTTTTTCACCAGAAGAAAATTATGCTCAATGAATCCATTCGTCAAGAGCGTGTTAAAGCAACATTATTGGATGCAGATTTCAATCCTCTTCGTGCTTTGGAACTTATTGATGATTTACTTCAAATTGAAATTGAATTGTTAGATTTAAAACAAAATTTGTACATCAAATTACTGAAAATTCAGGAAAAAGTGAAACATGTTTCGATGAGTGAATTGATTGAACCTGTTTTTCTCCCCAATTATTTTTCTTTCGAAGATGAAACGAATCGATCTGTTTACATTTGGACAAAAACTTTTGAAAGCCAAAATTCAGAGTTTATTAGCGAATACATTTTATACAATCAGTTTGATGAAGTGGCTCTTGCAATAACAAAAGAAGATGTTTACAAGGAGCAAAAAATAAAATTAATTGAAGATTTACGGAAGAATGACATTCGCGTATATTTGATGTTGGGACAAAATAATTTATTGGACTCCGCTAATCCTGAGCAGGAAATTTCATCGATTTTGAAACAATTTCCGATGCAAAAAGTGGATGGAATACATTTAGATACTGAGCCACACACGAGAGCTGAATGGAAAACAAATCAAATTTCAGAACAAAATAAGTACAAAAACTTGCTGAAGGTAACAAAAAGCCTTTCCGATACGTATAAAATTAAACTTTCAATTGATTTGCCTTTAAGTTTGGATTCAAATTATGTATTTGAACTTATGAAATCGGCTGATTTTGTGAAATTTATGTGTTACGAAAACATTAAAGAAGATTATTTGATGCGAAAATTAAGTCCTT
This sequence comes from Crocinitomicaceae bacterium, assembly GCA_044348665.1. Lineage (GTDB taxonomy): Bacteria > Bacteroidota > Bacteroidia > Flavobacteriales_D > Crocinitomicaceae > M2408. The sequence continues at coordinate 2,394 of JBIKSI010000044.1, read as the reverse complement.
ATTTGAAAAATAAAGCCAACATTTCAATTTCCTTGCGAACGGAAGATTTTTCGAATAGAAATGAAATGGAAGAATTTTCAAAACTAATTTCACAAAAAACAGGAATTTTTGGAATCAATTTTCACGATTTGAATCGACTAATTTTACTCGATAAAAAGACCTTAGAAATCAATGAAGAACATTAGTTTCAAGCGAAATGAATCGGTAATTCGTGGTTTAGAAATTCAGAATGAAAAGAAAACCAAGGCTCCTAGAAACTGGGATCGAATCATCTATTTTATAGTTTTAATTGTTCTTGCTTTTTTTCTTGCAAAATATCTAATTAATAAATTTTTATTCATCGAAGCAGACGGACAAATTTTGTTCGACAATGTGGAAATCCGAAATACAAGCGATAGTCGCGTGGTGAGTTTTTTCAAGGAAGAAGGCGATGAAGTTTGTATTGGCGACAGTTTATTTAGTTTTATTCCCGATAAACCTGCAGGATATTTCAATAGTTTTGGGTCTTACGAATTTGCCATGAAACAGCAGAAAAAAGGCGATGTTTCTTGGTCAGAAAAGGAAATGTTTCAGGTGAAGGAAGACATTAAATTGAATTCTTTTTTGATTCGTGAAAAAGAAAAAATGAAAAAATTGTTGGAAGCAGATTTGGAACGAATTAGAAACGAAGTCATGCTGGATGTGCTTCCAAGAAATCGTTTGGATGATCAAATTTCTAAGATTAATGGAATCAATTATGAAATTGAAACCTTAAAAGGAAAAAACGCATTACTTAAAAATAGTTTGGCGCAGCTAGAAACCATGAAACGAGATTTAAGTGCTCAATCGGATGGAGTTTTTGACGAAAATGGAAATGCACTTGGAAACTCAAATCACGATGGAAGTTTGATTTTTTATTCTCCTTTGGAAGGAACCATTACAAATATTTTAAAAAATCAATTTGAAGTTGCTTTGAAAGATGAGATCATTTTATCAATTCACAAGCCAAATAATGTGTATATCAAAGGTTTCTTCAAACAAGAAGATTTGAAGTCTTTGTCGCTTGATGATTACGTAAATCTTGAATTTCCTGACGGTTCAACGGGAAGAGGAATTATTAAACGATTTTATTTCACGACCTATCAACTTCCTGAAGAGTTTCAGAAAAAATACGAACCAACCACACGTTCTTTGTCGGCAGATATTTACCCTGCGAGTCATGAAGATTTAAAAAAGTGGCGAACGTTTTGGAAAATGGGTGTTAAAATAACAAAATCTAAATTTTAGAATGGCTTTAGAACACGTAAAAATAGATGCAGCAAATGGGACGGTTCAATATTTGAATTCGACCTACATTTATGTTTCCTCAAGCCGAGATTTAAAAATAGATCGTTCCATTGCCTACACTGGAATTATTTTAGATGGAAAAAATACGGACTTTGCGCGATTGGTCGTAAAGCGAGTACGAGGTAATAATAACCCTACGATTTATCTCAAACCAATCATTATATTAAATGGAACAGCTCATCGGGATGCCTTTATCAAATCTTTGATTGATGGTGTGATTTTCTCCTTTGATCAAATTCCATTGGTGCATGAACAAGTACATCATATTAATACTTTAAGTGAAAATTTGCAATTTATTAATTCAATTTCATTTGAGGCAATGATAGTTTCCAAATTACTTTATTTTATGTATTCACGGGAATTAAAAGTAATTGAACCGAGTCCTTATGTTTTTTCAAACACCAATTATTGCTACCCCTTTCTGGCATGTAGCTTCATCGATTTTGAAGAATACCAAGTACTTGAAATGCTTGAATTGGCTGAAAGTGAGGGCTTATTTAAAAGTAAGTTTTTAGATCGAATTTATTTGTGCTCAAATTGTAAGTCCTCCCGCTTAAGTTTTCGTGAAACCTGCCCGAAATGCAGTTCTTCGCACACAGACACCTTTGATATTGTTCATCATTTTCCGTGCGCTTATGTAGGTCCGATCACAGATTTCTCCAACGATATTGATGATCAATTAAATTGTCCAAAATGTTCTAAAAAACTAAAACACATTGGAGTCGATTATGATAAACCATCCGTTTTACATCAATGCAAAAATTGTGACAATCGTTTTCAGGATTTTCATGTCAAGGCAAAATGTATGGCTTGTACTTTTGATAATCCGGTTGAAGCTTTAATAGACAAGGAAATAAATGAATTTACTTTAACCAAAAAAGGAGAAAGTTATGCCTTACAAGGTTATGTTTCGACTCCAAAAGACATTGAAGACATCATTGGAACAGTAAAATTTGATACTTTCAAAACGGTTGTAAAGTATGAAGTAGAACGATTACGGCAGACAGAAGGAAGTTCAAACATTGTGGCAATTAGTATTGAAAATGCAGGTCAATTTTATGCCAAAGT
>JBIKSI010000072.1:0-17256 GCA_044348665.1 Crocinitomicaceae bacterium | reverse complement strand
CCTTTCAACGTACCAATGTCTGAAGTTAGAGTGGGTAGAATCGACGGAAAATTCATTATCAACCCAACTTTAGATGAAATGAAAATTTCTGATGTTGACTGTATTATTGCAGGAACAATGGAAAATATTTGTATGGTTGAGGGTGAAATGAAAGAAATTCAAGAAGCTGAATTGGTTGAAATTATCAAAGTTGCTCACGAAGCAATTATTGAACAATGTCAATTTCAATTAGACTTGGCGAAAGAAATTTCAAAATCATCTCCAAAAAGAGAATACAATCACGAAACACATAACGACGATGTTCGCGCTAAAGTTCACGCTTTTTCATACGACAAATGTCGTGAGATCGCTCGTCAAGGAAATGCATCTAAAGAAAAAAGATCTGAATTATTTGGAGCAGTAAAAGAAGCATACATTGCTACCCTTTCTGAAGAAGAATTAGCAGAAGAAAAAGCTTTCATTTCTGTTTATTTCAAAGAATCCATGAAAAAAGCTGTTCGCGACGTAATGTTGAACGAACAAATCCGATTAGATGGTCGTAAATTTGACGAAATTCGTCCGATTTGGGCTGAGGTTGATTATTTACCAAGAGTTCACGGTTCTGCTGTGTTTACAAGAGGTGAAACGCAATCTTTAACAACATTGACTTTAGGTGGTAAAATGGATGAGCAAATGATTGACGATGTTACCTACCACGGAACAGAGAAATTCATGTTGCACTACAACTTCCCTCCTTTCTCAACTGGTGAAGCAAAACCAGTTCGTGGAACTTCAAGAAGAGAAATTGGTCACGGGAACTTGGCTTTAAGAGCTTTGAAACCAGTTTTACCTGCAGATAACGCATACACAATTCGTTTAGTGTCTGAAATTTTAGAATCAAATGGTTCGTCCTCAATGGCAACCGTTTGTGCGGGAACTTTAGCATTAATGGATGGTGGGGTTCAAATTACGGCTCCAGTTTCTGGAATCGCGATGGGATTAGTTGCTGACGGCGGTAAATTTGCTGTTTTATCTGATATTTTAGGTGATGAAGATCACTTAGGCGATATGGACTTTAAAGTAACTGGTACAGCAAAGGGAATCACCGCTTGTCAAATGGATATTAAAGTGGACGGTTTACCTTACGAAGTGTTAACTCAAGCTTTAAACCAAGCAAAAGCTGGTCGTATTCATATCTTGAATAAAATTATTGAAACGATTGCAAAACCAAATCCTGAATTCAAACCACAAACTCCTCGTATCGAAGCGTTCAACGTTCCAAATGAGTGTATTGGTGCGATTATCGGGCCTGGAGGGAAAATCATTCAAGCTTTACAAAAAGAAACAAATACCAACATTACTATCGAAGAAATCGAAGGTGGTGAAGGAAGAGTTCAAGTAATGTCAAACAATGCTGACGACATGAACGCTGCAGTTTCAAGAATTAGATTAATCGCTTTCCCTCCAACTGTTGAAGAAGGAGCTGAATACGAAGGAAAAATCAAATCTTTGCAAGCTTACGGATGTTTCGTTGAGATTTTACCTGGAACAGACGGATTGATTCACATTTCTGAGTTCAACTGGGATAAAATCGCTAAAATGGAAGACGTTTGTAAAGAAGGAGATTTAGTTCGTTTTAAAGTAATGGGAAGAGATCCTAAAACGAAAAAATGGAAATTATCTCGTAAAGTTTTGTTACCAAAACCAGAACGTAAAGAAGAACAAGCTCCTCAAGCTGAAGCTTAATCTTTTAAATTAATATTTTTAAACCATCATCCGAAAGAGTGGTGGTTTTTTTATTAAATAAATTTAGTAATTTTGATTAAAAATACGAGATATGATTAAGAATGTTTTTATCATTTGCTTTATTGGATTTGTTTTTTTTTCTTATTTTGGCCAAGGTTTTTTTAAAACTGCACCTCAAAGTAATCCAACAACTTATGAATTAATAAAGCTTGCAGATCAACAAAACAATGAAGCAATTCAAAAAGGGGAACTTACAGATCCTAAGTTAGTTGAAAAATTATCAGGTGGTCCTATAAAAGAAGGAAGTGGTATAGATATTGCAGATGCATATCCTACTTTAGAAGGTGATCCATATGAAAAATATAGAGGTTATATTTCAGATCCGCTAATAGATGGTCGACAATTAAGTGTTGATGAACTAAATAAAATGCTCGAAGAAAATAAAAAGGCAGAACAAATTAAAATAATCATTTACATTGTTATATCAATTGGAGTTATTATCCTTTTATTTTTTATCAAGAGATATATTTCAAAAAACATTCAATCTAAATCAGAAGATGGGTTAACATTATCTGGCAAATCTACAATTGAACTTGACATTGAAAAGAACAAACAAGAAGAAACAAATGAATCTTTTAATCCAAAAATAAATATAGATGGCTTTATTACACAAATTGAGAAATTAAATAATCTTAAAGAAAAAGGAGCGATAACTGATTCTGAATTTGAAGAATTAAAGAAGCGTATAATTAACTGAAATGAGTTTAAATCTACTTGAAAATATCAAAGAAATAGATAAAGATTTATTTGAGATGATTATCTCGGAAAAAAATATTGGCTTATCAATTTTAAGGGCTTATCAAGGTAAAGGATCAAATATTATTAATGAAAATTTATTGCAAAACAATAGCAGCTTTCTTTTCGTTGAAGCATTATTAAACAACTGCCTAGATAATGAATTTCAAAAATATAAGGGAGATACATTGTATAGAAATGATGGCGTTTTAAATACAAAGTTTAGTGTTAATTGGTTTAAAGAAAACCTTAATCAAGTTATTTGTTTTCCTTCATTTGTTTCAACTTCAAAGCAAATTGAAAATTTGGGTATTAGAGAACGTTATTTTAAAATCAAACCTTTAACTGAAAACACCCATGCATTTGATACTTCATATTTTTCCAAAACATTAGAGAATGAGGTGCTTTTTAAATCAAAAACATCTTTTAGGATAATCTCAATAAATGGTGAAATTGTGGAGTTACAGGAAACCAAGGAAAAGCCAGACATTACTCTCTATAAAGATACTGGTTGTTACAATCCAAAATTCAGAGAAGGATTTCAAGAAGTCGATAAAAACAAATCACTATCTGATGAATATGACATATAAGTAAATTATTACTTCAATGAGATCCCATTATGTTAAGTGTTTTTTTTTTTTTTGAAAAAAATCATTATTTCTTAAATTACTCAATGGAAGCGCCAGAATTCCACTCAAATTTTGCTTAAAAATATTTCTTGAAATAAAACACAAAATCTTGTTTTTCAATAGTTTAAACCTAAGTTTTTTGCTTATTTTAAATTTTACTCAATATAATGAGTAATTTTACTAAATAAAAATTTTAATATTACTAAATATATAAAAATAATTCACTAAATTTAAAAAATTAATTGTAAATTTGTATTCTATCAGTAAGAAATGAAGCAAAAAAAAATCATAGAGCGTTACCAAATCAGCGATATTAAAAAGCGATTGAGGGAGGAAAATCCTTTGATTCAAGTGTTGGTTGGACCAAGACAAATTGGTAAAACGACTACAGTAAGACAGATTTTAGATGAATTCCCTAACTCAATTTATGTTTCAAGTGATTCGATTTTAAACGCAACGGGTGTTTGGATTTTAGAACAATGGAATACGGCACAAATAGAAGCTACAAAACACAATGAATCTATTATTCTAGCTATTGATGAAATTCAAAAAATCACCAATTGGAGTGAAATTATTAAAAATCTTTGGGATGTAAATCGCGCTAGTACGAATCCAATTAAATTGATCTTGCTTGGTTCGTCACGTTTACTTATTCAACAGGGTTTAACAGAATCGTTGGCTGGAAGATTTGAGTTGATTCAAATGACTCACTGGCGTTATACTGAAATGGTAGAGGCATTCGGGGTTACGCCAGAAGAATACGTTTATTTTGGGGCTTATCCTGGTGCAATGAGTTTTTACCAAGATGAAGAACGATGGAAAAACTACATCAAAGACTCATTGATTGAAACGGTGATTTCAAAGGATATTCTAATGCTTACGCGTGTGGATAAACCTGCTTTACTGAAAAAATTATTTGAATTAGGAACACAATATAGTGGACAGTTACTTTCATTTACAAAATTGTTAGGTCAATTACAAGATGCTGGAAATACAACAACTTTGTCACACTATTTAGAATTATTGGACAGTGCGGGAATGCTTTGTGGACTAGAAAAATTCGCTGGTGATGTAAGTCGAAAAAGAAGTTCTAGCCCAAAATTTCAAACCTACAATATGGCATTGATGAATGCTTATAATCATTTAACTTTTGAAGAAACACAGCAGGATAAAGCACTTTGGGGTAGAATGGTTGAATCCGCCATAGGAGCATATTTAGCAACATACAAACCAAATGGTCTCAAGATTTACTATTGGAAAAACGGAAATGCTGAAATAGATTTTGTCTTGGAATATAAAAAGAAGATAATTGCCTTGGAGGTTAAGACATCGATGCAAACGGCAAAACATTTTGAACTTTTTCAATCTCATTTTAAGGTGAATGGATTTTATAGAATTGGGCCGCTAAACTTTCAAAGTGGAATTTCTTGGCAAGAATTGTTGATATTGAATCCTTTAGATTTGTTTGTTTGAATTCATTTGAAGATTGATTTAATAAGAAACATTATTAATAGAATATTATTGGTCACTTATTTTTATTATTTTTGGCACAACTTTTGAAATAAAATTTGTTTTAAAAAAATATTTATTTAAATTTACATTCTAATTTATGTGAACAAATGAACTCTATATATTTTCGTATGTTTTCAAAATGCAGAATAAGTAAGTAATCTAAATCATATAAAAAACTAAAAATAAGTAAGCATGAAGAAAAAAATCTCCTTATTATTATTATTTGTTGTATCGTCAACGATAAACATTTTTTCGCAAGACTGGGTGCCAGTGCTAGAAGGTTTTAATTACAATGCAAGTAGTTGTAGATTAGCTTTTTCTTGTTACATCAAGAACAATGACGACAATAGCGATGCAGATCCTACAACTTTTAAAATCATCATTTACAATATCAGTGATGAAAGTCAAGTTTTTGATACAGACGTAAATATAGACTTGTTAAAAATCAAAGGATCGTCTCCTAAAAAAAGTTGGACAATTGATTTACCTGCTTTAGCTGGTTATAGACCAAGTGAATCTTATAAAATTGCTATAATTGCAAATACACTAAATAAATTTGAATTTGATAAAAAAAATAACCGTGTTGAGTCTCCTCAATTTTCTTGTGGTCAACCAAGTTTAAATAATGCACCAGCAAAACAAGTTGAAAAAGAAAAAAGTGCTAAATATACTCATGAGGAGGCAATGAAGGATCATGATGAAGCAATGGAGGAATTGGGGAAAGATATGGCAGCTATGAAAGCTGCTCGTGAACAAGCTCTAGCTGATAAAAAGGCAAAACAAGAAAATGAAAAAGCTACATTAACGTCAAAAGTTGATAATTTAAACACAAAAATTTCTAAGCGAATTCAAGAAAGAGATCAACTGCAAAAAGGCACCAAAGAATGGAGCGATTTAGCATACGAGGTTGCAGAGTTAGAAATTGAAAAAAAGATTTCAGAAACAAAGCTAGAAAGAGTTACAGACGAAATAGCTTACGGTGAAGAAGGTTTGAGTAAATCGGAAAAGGAGAGGTACAAAATTAAGTTAGAAAAACTTGATGATGAAAAAAACGCCAATCTTAAAAATAAAAAAAGTGGAGCTATTTATGGTCAAACGGAAGCTACAAAAGCTGAAAAGACGGAAGTTGTAAAAGTTGAAAAAACGGATGAGAAAGAAGCAGAAGAAGTTGAAGAGGGGTATTTAAATAATCCAGATTATTCTGATGCATCCATAAATAACAAAAGTAAATTTACACTTAAGAAAGAATTAACAGGTTTTAATATGAAGATTGACTCAAAAAAAGTGAATCTAAAAGCTAAAAGTGCGATTTGGAGTCAAGATAAAATAGCAAAAACAACAAAAGAAATTGCTGAATTAGAAATCTTAGTTCAAAAATATCAAAATCGCATCAAAGAACTAGAAGGAGAAGGAAGCGAAAGTCCAGACGAAAAGAAGTAATTTTTTTATACCTTTGTACAAACTTAAAAAAGTAAATTTTGAAAAATATTTCACCAACAGAATTAAAACAAAAGATTGATGCAAACGAAGATCTTTTCTTATTAGACATCAGAGAACAATACGAAAGAGACGCAGCTCATATTCCTTCAGAGCATGTGCCAATGGGGGTAGTTGCCGATAAAGCAGCCGATTTCCCTAAGGACAAAGAAATTATTGTTATTTGCCGTAGTGGAAGAAGAGCAATTCCAGTGGCAGATTTATTGGTTAATGACTTTGCTTTTCCAAAGGTGACAATTTTAGAAGGTGGTTTATTAGCATGGAAGGCTGATATCGACTCAAGTTTAGATATGGATTAAGATGTTAGAAGTATTTGAACACATCCTTCATCTCGATTTCGATTGGTTGATTAAACATTTTGAAACTTCAATTTATGTAGTCTTATTTCTTGTAATTTTCATCGAAACAGGATTGGTTATTATGCCATTTCTCCCTGGAGATTCATTACTTTTTACAGCTGGAATGTTTGCAGCTAAAGGTCAATTGAATATTGCTTTAATTTTAACTTTGTTGGTAGTTGCAGCAATTTTAGGTGATAACGTGAATTATTGGATTGGACGAAAAATTGGACTTCGCGTTTTTGAATGGAAAATTCGAGGAAAACAAATCGTAAAACCCGAATACCTCAATAAAACAGAAGCTTTTTTTGAAAAAAGAGGGGTTTTTGCTATAATCATGGCACGTTTTGTACCAATTGTAAGAACATTTACTCCTTTTGCTGCTGGTATTGGTAAAATGATATACCAGAAATTCCTTTTATTTGATGTTATTGGTGGGTTTTTATGGATTTTCAGTATGACTTTTGCTGGTTATTTTTTAGGGAAAATAGCTTGGGTGGAAGAAAATCTTGAAAAAGTAGTTTTGATTATTATTTTCATTTCTGTTTTACCAATGCTACTTAGTTTTCTTAAATCTAAATTTGGAAAGAAAAATGTCTAATCCAATTAGATTTGGTCTAGTAGGAAAACGATTAGATTATTCATTCTCTAGGACTTTTTTTACTGATTTTTTCGAGAAAAATAAGCTTAATTACACCTACGAAAATATTGAAATTCCAGATATCTCGGAGATTAAATCTATTTTAGAAAGCGGAAAATTTTCGGGCTTAAATGTCACAATTCCTTATAAAGAAAGTATAATTCCTTTTTTAGATGAATTTAGTCCTGAAGCCAAGGCCATTGGAGCTGTAAATACAGTTTCTTTTGAGAATGGAAAAGTCATAGGACATAACACAGATGCATTTGGTTTTCAACAGTCAATCAAACCTTTTCTAGATAATCGTCATGAGAGAGCTATGATTTTAGGTACCGGTGGAGCCTCAAAGGCAATTGCTTATGTACTCAAAAATATTGGTTTAAATGTTATTTTTATTAGTAGAAATCCCAAGGGCGAAAATCAGTTTTCGTATGCTGATGTCAATCAGAATATGGTGAATGCTTGCAAAATGATTGTGAATTGTACGCCAATTGGAACTTTTCCAAATGTGGACGAAAAGCCCGATTTCCCTACAGAGTTCATTACAGAAAATCATTTTGTGGTAGACTTGATTTACAACCCTGAAAAAACACGATTATTGCAAGAAGCTGAGCAAAAAGGTGCAATTATTTTGAATGGGTATTCTATGCTGAAAGAACAAGCTTTAAGGGCTTGGGAGATTTGGAGTAAGAATTTATCCTCAGCGGAATTTATCTAATTTGACCCACATTCCGCTGGTTATAATTTTAATCAAAAAGATTTTCTAGAGAAAGTTGTTGTTGAATAAATCCAGTATAGTTGTTGTTTTCTGGCATTCCAAACGCAGTAATCATCGTTAAAAATAAAGTTTTCTTAGTGTCGGAATATTCTTGAAATAAAGTGAGTTTTTGCTGTAATTCTTGCGCGTAATTTTTTGTTAATGTGAATGGCTTGTCTGTGAATTTTATTTCAACGATATTTATTATTCCATCATTTCTGTTTATTAACATATCAATTTGTGTTCCTTTATTTGTTGCATTTCCTTTGGAGTAAAAACTCCCAATCTCTGTGTAAACGGAGGCGATACCTAATGCTTTTTTGATTTGTGTTTCATGTTTAATGCATAAATTTTCAAAGGCATAACCTGACCAAATTTTCCAAGACTGTGTTTGAGATAATTGGTTCCAGTTTACACTTTTCTTTTTATACATAAATTTGATGTAAAACAATGAATATTCATCTGTTAGACGGTAAAGGGTGTCTTTTTTTGTTTTTTGAAATGGAATTAAGGAAGAAATGAATCCAGATAATTCTAACTCTATAAGTGTTTTTGTAAATGTACCTCCATCACTTATTTTGGTGAGATTTAAAATTTCAGTTCTTGTCAAACCTTTGTGTTTTTTTGCTAAGGCGAATACTATTTTTTCATGTAATTCTGAATTTACAAATAATGCTTTGTATAGGTTGTTGAATTCATTAACAAGCAGTCCTTGTTGGTCAAAACAGATGCGCTGAATGTTTTGCATAGCACTTTCATTTGCTTTTATTTCATTCAGATAGTGGGGAATTCCACCAATTGCATTGTAGAGTTGAACGATTTGAAAGCGTGATAAGTTAACTTTTCTACTTTTTAAAAACAATTCAGTTTCTTTTAAGTTAAACGGTTGTAAATGTAGTCTTTTTGTGACACGATTATGAAGTCCGCCTTTATTATTGATAATGTTTTTGATAATCCATGTAGCGGCTGAACCACAAATTATCACTAATACATTTTGGTTTACAGCCCAAGAATTCCAAAACCAATCGAAAGCTGCAATGAAATTAGATTTTGGAGTATCTAACCAAGGAAATTCATCAATAAAAATGATTTTCTTTTTGCTAGATTTGTTTTTTTCTAATTTTTTAAAGAGTAATCGAAATGCTTCGAGCCAATTTTCAGGATATTTATTAATTCTTGTCGTGTTTTTGTTTAAGGAATAGGAAAAATTTTGAAGTTGTTGTTTCATACTTGCATTCAAAATCCCCGTCAATTCAAAATCTATATTAGAGTGAAAATAGGATTTCACAAGAAAGGTTTTTCCAACCCTTCTTCTTCCTGTAATTGTCATTAAATCAGCGCTTTTTGTTTCTAAAATCTCATCTAGAAATGCTAATTCTAACTCTCTGCCAATAATTTTTGTTTTCATTTTTTGTTTTTATATCCAGCGGAATCTATGCAAATATAATCATTTTCCGCTAAATATAATAATTAATTTTTGTTTTATAGCTAGCGGAATCATTCATGATTTTAATGATTCCGCTGATTATAGATTTTATATTTTTTATTTATAAATAGCGGAATCTTTCATTTTTAGCATAGATTTCGCTGGTTATAATATTTTTCAGGTTTCATTTTTTGTTTGCTTTTACTTCGAAAACTATAATAAATTCATATTTTTTGTATATTTGAATTCTCATGGAAACGAGCTTAAAATATTTAATAAAACAAGGTGAACACCAAAGGCAAGATTTTAAATTTCGAATTGATGATCAAAAGAAGATCGCTCGAACATTGGCTGCTTTTGCGAACACGGATGGCGGAAGACTGCTGATTGGCGTAAAAGATAATGGCAAAATCGTCGGAATCAATCCCGAGGAAGAATTTCACATGATTGAAGGAGCAGCAAAGTTGCATTGTAGGCCCGAAATTCATTTTGAATCAAAAATATGGCAAGAAGATCATCGCTTAGTATTGGAAATTGAAATCGAAAAAAATTTAGATAAAAATTGCACAGCTTTGGACGATGATGGTAAATGGAGGGTTTTTATTAGGCGGGATGACCATACTTTGCTTGCAAACAAAATCTTACTTCGGGTATGGAATTTGGAAAAGAAGGGAATTCCTCGTCCACAACATTTTGGCTCAGAAGAACTTGAATTTTTGAAATTATTGGATGGTAACGAAAAAAAGACATTAAGTAATTTATATAAAATTTCTAACTTAGCTAAAAATAAAATTGACCATCTTTTAGCCTTATTTGTCTATTGGAATTTGGTTGAAATGATGCTGTCAGAGGAAGGTACATACTATAAAATTCGTTGAAATATGGCTTTAAGTGAAACAAATGGAAAGAGAATAAATTTTGGAATAGATGTTGTTTCATTCATTGTTGTTTGTGCAGTATTGATGAATGTTGGGAAATCCGCAGACCCTGGTGATATTATTTTTGTTTTTGTGTACGAAAGTACAATTATGGCTCTTGTTTTTGCTTTGTTTTTTTTGATTTTCAACACTTACGAATATATCAAGAAAAATCAAAATAATTCCATCTTAAAAAACATTTTTAAATGCTTATATATTTCCATTTTTGCTTCGTTTGCAATGGTTTTAGTGGCTTCTTTTTTTATTTTATTATTAAATCAAATAACGGTTGAATTGTTAGTTGGGTTCTTAAAAGAAAATGCCTTTCAATTCAAATCCATCGAGATATTAAGTACAAGTGGTGTGTATCTTGAAGCAGAAACTATGAATAGATTGGAGCTTTTATTTGGAAAGTCTTATTCACTTTTCTTTTATATACTAGGAATCAAGTATTTTATAAACTTACTGGTGAATTATTTTTCTAGTTCAGCTAAAAACAATGATTTAAAAACTTTTGCAGGTATGTATGAAACGATTAGTCAAATTATAATTTCTCCCATTGTAATGTTCATTGCTTGCATAATATTAGTAATTTTAGCGGAGATATTCGGGCCACAAACGTGGATAGTTTTTGTTTGTTTAGCGATTTTTAGACTTTTATTTATGTACACTTTTTCGAAGTTATCAAACTTTATTAAAACCATTTGATATGAATTATTTTTACGCTTTTTTAACGGTTCTTGTTTGTTCTTTTTCATTTTCACAGAAAAAATGTTCAAACATTACCAAAATTGATCTGCAACAAGTTGAAAAAATCACACAGTTGAAGGATGAAGTTCAAAAAGCATTTTTAATGCAAAAGTTCCCTGTGAATAAATTAAATAATGTACTTTATCTTTCTGTTTTAGCAAAATCTGGAGCAAATTTCCAGCAAGAAGAATTTATAAACAATGGAATTATTATTGGTTCTAAAATCAATCAGATTCTGAGTCTAAAAGTGCCTTTATCAGCGCTCAGCAAGTTAGAAAATTTGGAAAGTATCACCTATTTCGAAATCGCTGGAAAAATTTCTCCTTCCATGGACAAGGCAATTAAAGACATTCGTGCGGATAGTGTTCACATGGGCTTTGACTTGCCGGAAGCATATACAGGAAAAGATGTTTATATTGGGATTACGGATTGGGGATTTGATTATACACACCCAAATTTTTACGACACAAGTTTGACACAAACACGTATTGTTGCTGCTTGGGATCAATACAAGCAAAGTGGTCCAAGTCCGGCAGGATTTACTTACGGAACAGAATTTTCGGGACAAAGTGAATTACTAGCCGCACAATCTGATACGGCAAATATTTATAGCTACAATTATCATGGAAGTCATGTTGCGGGAATTTGTGGTGGCTCAGGGGCAGGTACCGTTTATCGTGGAGTTGCCTTCGAAGCAAATTACCTTTTTGCCACTTTTTTAGTAGATGCCGCTTCAGTTATTGATGCTTACGAATGGATGTATCAAAAGGCTCAAGCTGCTGGTAAACGTTTGGTAATCAATCAAAGTTGGGGTTTACATTGGATTGGGAATTTAGATGGAACCTCACTTCTAAGTCAAGCTATTGATTCGTATTCTGATTTAGGTGTTGTTTTTGTTTCTTCTGGGGGAAACAATGGAGATGTTAATTTCCACCTTAAAAAAACATTCGTTGATGAAGAAATACGTTCGAGGGTTTTGTTTTACAGCTATGGCGCAAATCCAAATATGTGGGGACAATCATTGAGTTTGTGGGGAGAAGCTGGTAAAAATTTCGATGTTGGATTTCAAGTCCTAAATACTACCAATACTATTTTAGCTGAAACACCTTATTACAATACAAATACGCAAGCTAATTATTTGGATTCAACTTTAAGAATTGCAGATGATACTGTATTTTTTAATTTAAGTTGTGAAGCGGCAAATCCTCAAAATAATCGTCCACATGTGAGGTTGAGAATCAAGAATACTCACGTTCAGTACAAGATTTTTATGAAAGTTAGAGCTCTTGATGGTACTGTTCACGCATGGAATGTGACAGAATTAACAAACGATGTTGGAAATTGGGGAATGGGATTTGCAATTTCTGGTGCTGGCACATTGGGTGGAAATAGAGAATATGGAATCAGTGATCCAGCAAGTGCTAATAGTACGATTGCTGTTGCTGCTCACGCAAGTGAATACGAAAATACACAGGGGAATTTGATTGGGGGAGAAATTGCAAGTTTTTCAAGTTTTGGACCTACTTTGGATGAGCGAACAAAACCAGATATTTCTGCTCCTGGGGTGAGTGTAGGTTCATCAGTTTCTTCGTTTACAGATGCTAGTTATTCTTCTGTTGGAAGTGTTAGTTTTAATGGTCGAACATATCATTTTACTAAAATTTCTGGAACGTCGATGGCTGGACCAATGGTAACGGGTGTTGTAGCTTTAATTTTAGATGCAAATCCCTATTTAACGCCTGCACAAGTGAAGGAGATTATTCAAATTACTGCTCGAACGGATGATAATACAGGAATAATTCCAGCAATTGGAAGTTATCAATGGGGTTTTGGGAAAATCAATGCTTATCAAGCAATCAAATTGGCTTTGGCAACACTTGGAACATTGGAAACAGCAGAAAGTCAATTAGAGAAATTTATTCTCTATCCAAATCCAACAACAGACTTAATGAAATTGGATTTTGAAGGTGAAATTTCAGAAAATTTGGTTTCCATCTATGATAATTTAGGCAAGGAAGTTAATTTGGCAGTGACAAACAAACAAATTTCAATTTCAGATCTTCCAGCAGGATCGTACATTTTGAAGTTTATTTCAAAAGGAAAAGTGTACCAACAAAAATTCATAAAAGAATAAAACAAGTGATTAAGAAAGCTGAATTTAATGATATTTCAATTATTCGAGAAATTGCGCAAATAACTTGGCCTGTCGCATTCGGAGAAATTTTAAGCAAGGAACAATTAGCGTACATGATGGAAATGATGTATTCGCAGCAAGTTTTAGAAAATCAATTACTCCATGGTCATGAATTTTATTTGTTTCTCGAGGAGGAACGTGTTTTAGGTTTTATGGGGATTGAGAAAAATTATAAAAATCAAAATCAATTAAAAATTCATAAATTATACATCCTTCCAGCGGAGCAAGGTAAAAAAATCGGTGAAAAATTAATCCTTTTTGCTGAAAATATTTGCTTAGAGGAACAAATTCAGAAACTCACATTAAACGTTAATCGCTACAACAAAGCGCTCCACTTTTACGAAAAACTTGGATTCGAAAATGTAAAATCAGAAGATATTGAAATAGGAAATGGCTATTTGATGGAAGATTTTGTGATGGAGAAGGAGCCTGTATATTAAAACTCCAACTTAATCCTCAAACAAGGTAAAACCTGTTTTTTTTAATTCAATTTTTTGTTTGTTTTTGTTCCAGATAAACACATTTAAAAAGAGTTTTCCATCTTTCAATTCTTGGCTCATTTTACCAAAATCAAATTTTTCAATCCTTATTCTTTTTTGCAAATGGTGAAGATCTGGTTTTAAAAATATACTATTCCATAATAAAGCGCTATCTTTTTCATTTACAATGGTGTAAACAACAGAAACGTCAGATTTTTTTGGACAAGAATATTCAATCGTCAAATCAAATTGTTTACTTTTATTTTCAACGATTTCTTGCTTCAAAATAGTAATGTATTCCTCTTTTGTATTTAAGCTTAGTTTTTTAGTTTTTAAAATTTTTAAGCCAAGTACCTCGTAATAAGAATGTTCAGGAATGATTTTATTCTTTTTACACAAGTAATCATTTGTTTTTCTAAATAAATTTAATTCATGTAACATCTTGTTGAAACGTTTTCCATCGTCAATTTTCACAAGTTCAAAATTATTTTTCACCCGATACAAATCTTTGCCATTGATGTAATATCCTTTTGAATAATAGTCAATCAATTCGCGATTCCCGTTCATAAAAACGATTCCTTTTTTGATTGGTGTAAATAGATTTCCGCCCAAAGCACAAGAAATAGTTGGAGTTTTGACACCATATTCTTTTAAAAGTGGTAAAATGCTTTCATAAACATCCAAATGACTTACAATATTGGAGAATTGTTTGCTCTTTTTCAATTTAGGCGAATAAATGATTAATGGAACATGAAATCTTTTTAGTAAGTTTTTTGGAGGGATTTCTGTCATCGGATGATCTCCAGTAATCACGAAAATTGTATTTTGAAAATCTTTTCTTTGACTGTATTTTTTAAAAAAATCTTTAAAAGCATCATCTGTAAACGGGATACTTTTATAAAAGCGTTTGTAAGTAATATAATGACTTTTTGCTGATTCAGATTTGATTTTTTCTACTTTTGATAAAAAGCTTTTTTCATAAATTTTGTCTTCAGAAGTAATGAATGGAGAATGCATGCTTCCTGTAAAATAAACATCAAAGCGTTTTTCGTATGCTCGCTTCGCCATGATTTCATGAGCATTGGAAAATAAGGATTTGTCATCATAACCCCAAAAATACTTTTCTTTTCCAACAATGATTTTTTTGTATTTCTTTGCGAAGTTGGAATTGTCATAAACTTCATCACAAAAATTATATTTGAAAAAGTTGAATTTGTTGTGAAACCATGCTGGCTGACCATAAAAAAAGGTAGTTTGATAATCGTTTGACTTTAAAATTGACACCAAACTCAAATGTTGCGGAAAATTTTCTTGTAGCGTGAATCCAATTTCCCCATACGGTAAACTCCCCATTAAACTTGGTACTGCAGCAAATGATCGTTCTCCCAATGTAAAGCATTTTTTCCAATATAAACTTGAATCTTTTAAGCCTGAAAGAAATGGCATTAAAGGAATGTCTTTATTGTGCAAAAAATCATCATTTAAACCTTCAACAATCAGAAATACTAAATTTGGTTTTTGATCAAATTTTTCAAAATACTCCCCAAGTTTATTTTCTTCGTTAGCCTTTTTTAATAAAGGAAATTCTTTGTTTTTTAGTGAGTTATGTATGAAAAGTTCACTGAATTCGATTAATTCTGAATTTTTTAGTTTCTCCTTTTTTTGTGATTTATTCAAATAATATTCAATTGATTTTTCAGCAAAAAACAGGGATTTATTTATCAAAAAAATAGATTCGGGTTTGGTGAAAAAGAATATTATAAAAATGACAGGTGCAGTATAATTAACCTTAAATAGGTTTGTTAAAAATGATTCGTTCAATTTCCATTTTTTGAACCAATGAAAGATTAAAAATTGGACTAAAAAAAAGATAAAAATTGAAATTAAAATAAATTTGATGTTTAGTCCTGAGGTGTTTATGGTGAAAAGAACATCTTTGAGTGAATATTTGTATAAAAATGAATCCAAGGGTTGCAATTGGTATAAGAAGTAACTCAAAATTAGTAAATGCAACAAGCTAAATAATGAAGAAATAAAAACGAAAAAGTAGAGAGATTTCTCGCCGATTTTTTTTGAGATAAAGGAATAAATCGGATAAAAAATCAATAAAATTGTGCCTGAAAAACTAAAGTCAAACACCAAACCTAATAATTCATCTGTTATTAAGCCAATTTGATTTCCGGAATTAAAAAAAATGAAAATCAATTCAAAGATCCTCAAAAATGCGAGCACGCAAAAATTGAAAAAGATGAATTTCGTATAATTTATTTTAGAAGTCATTTACTGCAAAATTAAGGTTTTTATGCAATTAAAATAATAACTCCTTACAAGCCATAGGCATTTGGATTTTTGTTCCTGATTTTAATAATACGATCGACTATATATTGTCCGATTTCGTTTTCGTATTTATCTCCACGCCAAGGTAGAGGACGATTGTAAAAAACATAATGTAATTCAATTTCTGTTCCTTGTGAATCCATTAATTTTTTGGCCACTTTCTCGTCTGTTACTGAAAAATAAAACATATTGGAACTGATATTTGTGGATTGATTTTTGAATTTTAAACCGGGTAAAACCATTTCTCCCTCATAAGTTTTGAAAAACGTTCCCTTTTTAGAAAACTTATATAAAATCCCAACGCGAGTACCTTCACTGTAAACAAAATAGTAACGAAAATAAAGGAAAACACTCAGTAGTAAAAGCAAAATCAATGTTGTATAAATAATAATCTTTTTTCGTTTGCTCGTCGGCTTTTTTTCAATGATTTGTGTTTCGTTTTCCATTTTCAGAATATTTTATCCAAAATTACACAGATTTAACTTTAATTTGGATTTTTGACCATTTTTTTCTTATTTTTTTCTTAATTTTTGTAGAAAAAAATTCTTCAATGAGAAAAATTCTTCTGGTAGCCACAATGCTTTGTTCATTTTTCACTTTTTCTCAAGATGAAATTCAATCTGATGAAATGGGTGTTCGATTTTTAACTCAAAAAATTGGAAATATTGATGAACGGTTTTTTTATGAAACAGAGAAACCAACTGATGAAATGGCATTAGCCAGTAAAGTTAAAGCAGAAAAGGTTTACCTCTATAAAAAAAGAAAAGGTTTAAGTGTTTTTACTGAAAAGGGATTTCTCTTTTACAAAGAACTTGGTAATTTAAAAGATTTTCCAGCTGATTATGGTGTTGTTGAAAGTTTTATTTATGCAGATAAAATTTACACACTTGTTTATAAAAAAGGTAACGAAAATGTAGCTAATTTAAGAATTATTGAATTAAATTCTAATTTGGAAATAGTAAATAATAATTTGTTTAGTTTTGACTTAGGGGCAAATATTGAGGAGATTGATTTGAAAAATTTCGAAAATCAAATCGCAATCATTTAAAAAACTGCTATCAGTAAGAAAAAATCAACATTAATTGAAGCTGTAGGAGTAGATTTGTTAAAAAGTGAAATTAGAAAATCAAAATTAACCGTTGAAGTTCAAAATGATGTTATTTTATCTGATTTTATAATCAATAAAGATTTGATTATTAATGCTGCTTATTATTCTACTGAAGAATCTAATTTCAATAAACGTGAGGAATTTACAACTCTTTT
>JBIKSI010000172.1:0-6003 GCA_044348665.1 Crocinitomicaceae bacterium | reverse complement strand
ATGAATTAAATTCAACAATAAGTAATTATGACTATAATTCAAACAAAAATTTTATCCCTGTAAGTTATAAATTCACTAAAATAAATGAGAACGACTATTACATTGGTTCTATCGCAATTCCAATTGATGGAACTCAAGCTGGGTATTTTATTTCAAAAAATAGTTTTGGTTCAAAAATAGATTTCAACTCAAGTTCCGTAATCACAGCAACTGATTTTTTAAAAGATGAAAATTGGTCAAATAAAGATAAAAAACTCATCTCGAAAGGTAAATGTCCGATAAGTTACAGGCATGAAAAATTGACAGACTTTTTTATTACAAATGGGAACATTAATTTTATTTCACTAAAATTATACAATTTAGGAAGCGATAATGGTGGAAGCTCTACTATGAATGCGTCCAGTGCTTCAAGTGTTGGCGGCATTACGACAGTAGGTATGGCATCAGGTGGTGGCGCAGATCCAATGGAAGGAAATATTACTTTTGCTTCTTTCAAACTTGAATCAAATAAACCAATTGTTTTTTTTAAAACTTTGGAGAAGCAGTCATCAGATTTATCTTCAACAAGTAATAACTTTTTTTATATTATAGACGAAGCTAAAATTGACATCTTTTTTACTATCGAAATTTTTTCAGATGAATTTAATTTCACAAAAAAGGAAACTGGAATATCATTCCTTTCAGGAAGTGAAATTTTAAAATTAACATACAACTTTAGTGAAAAAACTAAAAAATTTAACCTAAGAAAAAATCATATTCACATATTCTTGAATATAGTTTTGTTTTAAATAATAAAATAAATTTTTTAAAATTTGAAAAAGCTCTGGACGCATACCACATTGAAAAGATTTTTGTTGAAACAAATTCTTTTTAATTAAATAGCCTATCAATTAATCTAATCAACCAACATTGCAAGCATTCCCCAAATTTTCTTTACTTTTGTGAAACAATTTATTTAGTAAAAACAAGATGGAAACACCAAAAACGTACGAAGCAAAACAAACAGAAGAAAAGTGGTATAAACATTGGATGGATAAAGGATATTTTCATTCTAAACCAGATGATCGTGAGGCATACACAGTCGTAATCCCACCGCCAAATGTAACTGGAGTTTTGCACATGGGACACATGTTGAACAACACCATTCAAGATGTGTTGGTGCGTCGCGCTCGAATGTTGGGTAAAAACGCTTGTTGGGTTCCCGGTACAGATCATGCATCTATCGCTACTGAGGCAAAAGTTGTTCAGAAATTAAGAAAAGAAGGAATCAAAAAGTCCGATTTAACACGTGACGAATTTTTGAAACATGCTTTTGAATGGAAAGACAAACACGGTGGAATCATTTTAGAACAATTGAAAAAATTAGGCTGTTCGTGTGATTGGGAACGCACTTCATTCACCATGGATCCTGAATATTCAGAGTCTGTGTTGGATGTTTTTATCGATTTATACAAAAAAGGAAAAATTTACCGTGGCGTAAGGATGGTAAACTGGGATCCCGAAGCTTTGACGGCACTTTCTGACGAAGAAGTATTGCACAAAGAAGTTAATTCAAAATTATTCTACCTGAGATACAAAGTTGCTGGAACCGAAGATCAGTGGTTAACGATTGCAACTACTCGTCCGGAAACAATTTTAGGTGATACCGCAATTTGCATCAATCCAACGGATGAACGTTACAAACATTTACATGGAAAACAAGCAATTGTGCCATTATCAAACAGAGTAATTCCGATTATTTTAGATGAATATGTTGATATTGAGTTCGGTACAGGTTGTTTGAAAGTTACTCCTGCGCACGATGCAAACGATTATGATTTAGGAAAAAAACACAATTTAGAAACCTTAGATATTTTCAATGCCAACGGTACGTTAAATGATTTAGGTCTGCATTATGCGGGAAAAGATCGTTTTGAAGTTCGAAAAGCTATCGAAAAAGAATTGTACGACAAAGGATATTTAGTTAAAACTGAAGATCACATCAATAAAATCGGTTATTCTGAAAGAACGGATGCGGTAATTGAACCACGATTGTCATTGCAATGGTTTGTGAGCATGAAAGAATTGGCACAACCTGCTTTGGATAACGTAATGAACGGAAACATCAATTTTCATCCAGAAAAATTCAAAAACACCTACCGTCATTGGATGGAAAACGTAAAAGATTGGTGTATTTCTCGTCAATTGTGGTGGGGACATCAAATTCCTGCATGGTTTTACGGTGAAGGAACAGAAGATTATGTTGTAGCCAAAACGCGTGAAGAGGCACATCTACTTGTGGAAGAAAAATTAGGTCAAAAAATTGATAGTTCGATCTTAAAACAAGATGAAGATGTATTGGATACTTGGTTTTCTTCTTGGGTGTGGCCAATTTCTGTTTTTAACGGTTTAACGCAACCAGGTAACGAAGAAATTAAATATTATTACCCAACAAATGACTTGGTTACGGCGCCTGAAATTATGTTTTTCTGGGTGGCAAGAATGATCATTGCTGGTTATGAATACATGGGTGATTTGCCCTTCAAAAATGTATATTACACAGGAATTGTTCGCGATAAATTGGGCAGAAAAATGTCTAAATCTTTGGGTAATTCTCCTGATCCAATCGAATTGATTGAAAAATATGGTGCTGATGGAGTAAGAATGGGGATTTTGATTTCATCTCCAGCAGGAAACGATTTGCCATTTGATACAAGTCAATGCGAGCAAGGAAGGAATTTCAGCAACAAAATTTGGAATGCATTCCGTTTGATTGATGGCTGGGAAGTGAAAGAAATGGAACAAGCTAAAGCATCGAAAAAAGCAATCGAATGGTTTGAAGCGAAATTTAACCACGAATTGGCAATTATCAATGATTTGTTTGATAAATTTAAGATTTCGGATGCCTTGATGGCAACTTACAAATTGGTTTGGGATGATTTCTGTTCTTGGTATTTAGAAATGATTAAGCCAGGTTACGAGCAACCAATTGACTCCATTACTTTAGAAAAAACCAAAGATTTCTTCGAAAATATTTTAAAATTGATTCAGCCATTTATGCCATTTATTGCAGAAGAATTATGGCATTATATTCGTCTACGAAAAGAGGGAGAAGATATCATTTTGGCTGCATGGCCGTCTTCGATCGAAACTAATTCATCCTTATTGAATGACTTTTTAATTGCTGAAGAAATTATCACCAATATCCGAAATGTACGTAAGCAAAATAACATTGCGAACAAAATCAAAATGGATTTATTCGTGAAGAAAAATACCGAGTATAAAGCTGATTTTGATTCCGTTATCGTAAAAATGGGGAATCTTTCTCAATTTGAAACAAGTTCGGATAAAATTGCGAATGCAAATTCATTTATCGTGCAAGGAAACGAATATTTTATTCCTTTTGGAGATTCAATTGATATTGAGGCCGAACGTAAAAAAATTGAAGAGGAATTAGAGTACACCAAAGGATTTTTAGCTTCCGTTTTGAAAAAATTGGACAACGAAAAATTTGTTGCAGGTGCTCCAGAGCAAGTAATTACCAACGAGCGTAAAAAACAAGCCGACGCTGAACAAAAAATTGCTTTGCTAGAAGAGAAGTTGGTGAGTTTGGTGTAAAATTATTGAAACTTAAAGTCACTTTGAAAGAGGTGACTTTTTTTATTTAAGAATAAGATCGATGAATAGATTATTTGTTATGCTTTTTGCGTTCATTTTTTTGAATTTAAACGCACAGAATCCCATAGAGTTTGAACATTATTTTATAGATACACAATTAGTAAATAAAAGAATTAGTTCTAATGGATATCTTGAAAAATTTCAGTTTAGCTTGATAGAAGATAAAGTTCTTTTGATTGATAATGGTCGGTTTTTGCTAAAAAATGCCGCAAAGATTAAGTTATCTGAAAGTTTTTTGCCAACGAAGGAAGAACTTGAGGTTTACAAAGCTAATTTTGGTATTGATCGTGAAGATTTTATGGCTACAATTGAAAATCGTGTTTTTGAGAAACACAGATATTTTATTAAGTCAAAACAAATAATAAAACAAGTAATTGGTTCCTCAGAATTTTCTTTCGCTTCCTTAGAATACGAGCATGAAAATTCTGATGATATTGTTTTTGATAAAACGAAAAGAAGGGTAATTTTAAATGGTCGTGAAGGTGACAAATATTTTTATACGATAGTTTCAATTGACGATTTGACAATTTTGGCGCAAGGAAAAGGGCACATTCATGTTTCACCTATTTCAAATAAATACTATGTTCAAAAGGATTTTGACCTTTACAGGACAAAGGATTTTGCTACTTTGGTTGAAATGGATTCTGAAAACTTTAAGGCTACAAAGAAATTGAAAGGAGAAAATCTCCATTATGATTATAGTACGAAACTATTTGATTTTAATTTAGATGGTAAGGGTATTTATGATTTTGATTTGATAAAAGTTGGAGATCTATTTGTTGTTTTAGCTAGAAATAAAGACAGAGATAATTTAAATTATCATTATCTACTTTTAGCTTATGAGAGAAATGCTTTTTTTTCTGCCACGGACAAATTATTATATTATAAAAGTGAAAATAAGATTATTACAAAAAATCTACTTAACGGTGAGGAAAAATCTGTTTTAGAATCCGAATATTTGATTCATGATATTCATATTAATTCAGATAGCACAAAAATTATTTTATTTCTTGATTATAGAAATCCAACCGAAAAGAAGGCAAAAGAAATTGCTGCTGAAAAAGAACGACTTCGTCTTATTCAAGCGGAAGAGGAAAAGAAAATTGCAGAAGAGAAAGAACGACTTCGTTTAATTAAGGAGGAAGAAGATAAGAAAATCGCTGCTGAGAAGGAGCGTTTGAGATTAATTCAGGAAGAAAAAGACAAAATAGTTGCCGCCGAACAAGAACGTTTGCGATTGATTCAAGAGGCAGAAAATCAAAAGATTGCACTTGAAGCACAAAGAATAAAAGATATCAAGGATGCAGAAAATCGAAAAATACAGAGAGCTAATGATAGTTTAGCAACTATACAAAAAATTAAAAATGAAAAAGAAGAGTTTGAAAAGCGATTGATTAAGCTTTTCGAAAAAAAACAAGGCATTAAAGAAAATTGATCCGTCTGCTGTCACTTTTACAAAAAAAGGATATGGTATTTTTTCAAATTTTAAAGAGAATGGAAAAGATGAAGTATTCTATATTTTTAACAGAGAAGCAATTGTTGTGCTAGATACAAAAAATAAAAAATCAACTTATTACGAATATCCAGAAAAATTAACTGCTGATACTTACTATGAATTTCGACATATGGATAATGGAATTTTTATTTACCATGACGCGATACTAAGTAAATTGTTTATTTTGGATTTAAAACGAGGTTTTGTAAACCGAACATACAAACTCGATATGGAATCAAGTGCGTCTTGTGTTTATTCTCAAAATGGTGTCACAACTTGGTTTTATGAGCCAAATTCTTACATTAGTTACAATTTTGTTGGTGATACACTTGTTTATAATTCGAAAGGCAAGTTATTGAAGGATGATATTCTTATTTCAAGACAAACACCAAAATTTAACTCTTCTATCGAAAAATATGATCCAAAAGCAGGAATTAAACTTACAATTGAAAGAAATAATCAAACTGGAGCATTTGATTCAAAAACACAACAATTTTCTGATTATTCGAGCAATTATTATACGATGACAAAACAAAGTCCGTTTGGATTTCATTTAATCCGAATGTATAAATATCACACGCCAGCATTTTCTTTTGTTTTTCCAACGGATGATGAAAAATTCTAACCGATTGGTACTTCAGATCAATATGATTTAAAAGGCTTTTATAGTAATGAAAGAGATTTGCTGTCAGTAAAAATTACACTTTGGGACACTCCAAGTTTGGTTAATTTCCCAACGGACACTTACGGAACCGGAAAGATTTATGCGCTACACAGCTTAAAGAGCCGCTATTTGCGTTATAATTTTGATGAACTTCAAGTATATAATTGTGAA
This sequence comes from Crocinitomicaceae bacterium, assembly GCA_044348665.1. Classification (GTDB taxonomy): domain Bacteria; phylum Bacteroidota; class Bacteroidia; order Flavobacteriales_D; family Crocinitomicaceae; genus M2408. Next base: position 16 of record JBIKSI010000172.1, on the reverse strand, counting down.
CATAATTATTTAAATA
>JBIKSI010000153.1:0-7314 GCA_044348665.1 Crocinitomicaceae bacterium | reverse complement strand
AAAATTGAAGAAATTATAAAAATTTAGACCAAAATTTTGAAAAAATCAAATCAGAAAATCACAAGTTTTCGTTTTTAATACTTTTGCAACGGTCTTAATTTTTGAGATAGCTAAACCACTGTTTCTCACTGCTTGCTCAATAATTTCTCCCCTGTGTTCCATAGTGGACAAATTTGACACAAGATACGTGAAATAAATTTACCTTAAATTACACATTAATGAGAAATTGTTTTATATTTGTGTGAAATTTTTGAGGTCTAACTTAATTTACCAGGAAAAAAATCTATTTTTTACAATAGTTCTGAATGAATTTGGTCAAATTACAAAAACCTACATGGAGTTCAGAAACCATTCAAACGAGGTCTAACCGAAAAACCTTAGGAGTAGGGAAATTAAAATTTTATTAAATGAAAAATCAAAAAAAAATTTTAATACTTTGCATTGCGAGTATTATTTTATCATCATGTTCAATTGAAAAAAGAGTCCATAATAAAGGATATTTTGTTCAATGGAACAATTCAAAATCTTTATTGAAAAAGGATAAAAACATTTCTGAAACAAGTGCAGGAAATGAAATAGAAAAGCCAAATAACAGTGATGAAAATGAGCAGTTTAACATAGTTCGCTCAACTAATACAGATGTAGTTTCCAACGAAAGTTTAGAGGCTGAGGTTAATTATGAAAATATTGATATAAACAAAACAAGCGAAGCGAGTATTTTAAAAAACAACTCAAAAAACACGTTACAAAATAAAAAAAACGAAGAAATAAAGAAAAATCTAAAAAAACGAGAATCTAAAACTAAAAAAATGGTAAGTGATGCGGGAGATGGTGGTCACAGTCAATTAATAGCCTTAATTCTTTGTTTATTAGTTGGAGTGATTGGAATTCATAGATTTTATTTGGGACATATTGGAATTGGTATCATTCAACTCCTAACTTTAGGAGGTTGTGGTATTTGGACCTTAATCGATTTGATACTAATAATTACAGGATCTCTCAAGCCTAAAGATGGTGAGTACACTGACAAGCTTTAGAATAGATGAAACTTGTAAATATTATATTCGTTTTAATATTAATTGTTATTCCAATTACATTAATAATTCTTCCTTCAAATCATTTTGATAGTGGTAATTCAATATGTATTTCAAAATTGATATTAAACAAAAATTGCTTTGGCTGCGGCATGACAAGAGGAATTCAGCATCTAATTCATTTAGAAATCAAGGAATCAATGGAGTATAACAGGTTAAGTTTGTTAGTTTTACCTATTTTGATTTATCTTTGGTTTAAAAATTTAAAACGATATATTTGCAGATTAAATAGACCCACAGTGTAATAAATCTGTGGGTTTACACTAATTCTTATTATTTAACCCCAAACTAAAAATCAAACAACTCCCCAAAAAAGCCTTTTTTCTTTTTATGATGGTAGTCACTGTCGTGTGATTTATATTTTCTCTCGTCATATTTTCTCTCGTCGTAGTCTTTTTTGTAGCTTGAATCACTTTGATTTGTGCTACTCACGTTTTGAGTGGAGCGTTCAATAATTTTATCTAATTCGCCTCGATCTAACCAAACACCTCGGCAATCTGGACAATAATCGATTTCTATGCCATTTCGATCAGACATTACTAAGCTCACATTACAAGTTGGACATTTCATATTTTTATTTTTAAATTATTATACAAACATTGATATTTTAAACGCACACTCTGCTGAGGTTTTGATCGACAATTATTCGCAATTTGGTTCAAACATCTACATGCCAAATATCGAAATTATTGAACAATATACTTTAAAAAAATACCTAAAAATCGTTAAAAAAAATAAAATTCTTGAAATGATTTAATAAAAAGAATGTCTTTTTCCGCCACATAATAACGTTAGCATAGTAAACAAGCAATAATTATTCATATTTTTGTTGAGTTCTTATATTCGAAGCAAAGTTTGTATTCATCTATTTGCAGATTTAGTAGCATTAATTAATAAAATTATGAATTTCAAAAAGGAAAAATACATTACTTCTGACGGTTCGCACACTTTTTACATGCCAGAAATCAACGAATATTACCATTCACATCACGGTGCGATTCAAGAAGCAATGCACGTTTTTATCAAAAATGGTTTACAGAAATTTGGAGCGCAAAAAGAAATTACCATATTTGAAGTAGGATTTGGAACAGGATTAAATGCACTTTTGACTTGTTTAGAAAGTGAGGGCTTAGGTCTAAAAATTGAATACCTTGGCTTGGAAGCATTCCCATTAGATGCCGATGAATATGCTGACTTAAATTTTGCGACTTCTATTAATAATGTAGATGCAACTTCTTATTTTGAGAAAATTCATGCTGCCAATTGGAAAGAAAAAACTGAAATTTCAACTAATTTTGCACTAACTAAAATAAAAAATACACTTGAAAATGTTGTTTTAGCAGAAAATTCCTTGGATTTAATCTATTTCGATGCATTTGGACCGCGTGTTCAGCCTGAAATGTGGACAATTGAACTTTTTCAAAAACTTTATGATGCTTTGAAATCTCATGGGATTTTTGTTACTTATTGCGCCAAAGGACAAGTGAAACGCGATTTGAAAAGTGTTGGTTTTGCGCTTGAAACCCTTGCTGGACCTCCAGGAAAACGAGAAATGATTCGTTGTGGGAAATAATTTTTTATTCATCATGTCTAATTTTCACAAAGAGCTTGTCACATTGCATCGCATTGCGCTGAGCTTGTCGAAGTGAGCCTGCCGAAATGAAGTACATCATTTATAATTTATCATTTATGACTCATCATTTACAACTCAACCCTCTTTTTTTCGCATCATCTTCAAAGTAAACAATAGCAATAAAAGTACAATTCCGCTAAGGCTTAGCCAAAGCCATGTTGGTGTTGTTTCTTCTTTAATTTTGCTCACATCTTTTGGACTAATTTCTTCTTTGAGGATTTCGTAAGTTAAATTTATCAAGTTTGAAGGAATTTTATCCCTAAAATAATCCAAGTCGTATTCCGGAAAATCAGCAAATTCATAGCCATAACATAAATAATAGTTGTCTTCAAAATCAAAACGTGCTGTGAGGACTATTTTTTTGTAAAAAGCTGATATGTTATTGATTTTAAGCGGAATATTGTCCTTATTTTCGATAACGATTAATAGATGTTTTACATAGATTTCATTTAAATTCAAACTTGCGGTATCACCAGAATTTAAAAAATTTGAATAAATTAATTCAGCATGTTCATAATTGTCAGCAGAAATACTGTCTAAGGAGCCATAAATCAATACTTGTCGGTGGTAATCAAACTCGTTTTTAATGTCAAGTTTTAATTTCGTCAGAGGAATTTTATGTGTAAATCGAGCTGATAAGTACGTTTTTTTCGCTTCTTTATTGGTGAAGACATCGTAGTTCAAATCTTTTACTAAACTAGAAGATTCAGTATTTTCTTCCAATAAATAGGGTGCTTCTAGCGTATCATTTCCATTCACACAAATGATTCTGAGGTCGGATAAGTCGGATTTCGATCGTCCCAAAACACTTTCATCCAACAACAAATTATGCCATTTAGAACTTGGTTTTTCAATTTTTGAGAAATAAAGATGTGACTCAAACTGCGACCAAGAAAGACCGCCAATCAGGCAGAAAAAGAGACTTAAAATTTTACTTTTCATTTTCTTCAAATAAACTTGATTTGTATTTGTTATAAAGGAAGGAAATAATCAATAACAACACTCCTAAAGCGATAAAAACTATTGTTTTTGAGATCGTTGACATGTGTTGTAAATCGTAGACGAACAATTTAATTAGAGTTACCGCGAATAAAGAAATTGCCCCAATTCGCAGGTGTGATTTTTTCTTCCAAATTCCATAGGCGATGAGCGATAAGGAATAAATTCCCCACAAAATACTCAGAGCCAATTTGTAAACTTGATTTGAATTGAAAACATGCATCCAATTCACTAATTCAGAACTCACAATCCATAAAAGTGAAATATGTAACATGAATTCTGAAAAACCAATAAAAAATTTGCTCGTAAATTGTTTTTTGAGGAATCTCAAGTAGTTAAACATGTAAACGGTAAACAATCCATACATTAAATACCTCACCAAAACCAAGCTGTAAGGTACAAAATATTCATTTTTCGCATGTAAAAAGTTCAATTGTAAAAAACTAAAATTGTACAAACCAAAAGTCAAAAATATTGGGATAATGATGGTTGAAAGTACTAAGATTTCATTTTTAAGGAGGTCGTCATTTTCTTTTTTATTTCTAAGAAATAGTGTAATTCCAAAAAATACGAGTCCAAATGCAAGTTTTGAAATCAAGGCAAATGATTTGAGTAAACTTAAGTTGTATGTATCAATCCGATGCAAATTTAATCGACACATATTTTTAAATGCGATTTCTTTTATTTCCCAATACAAGTTGATTTCCATGAAAATACTCACAAAGATCACTCCATGTACCAAATAAAACAGAAAACTTTTTAGGTAAGTAGGTTTTATTTGTGCTTTAATAAATCGAATAAAGGCAATAATAAATCCTGCGAAAAGAAGATAAATTAAAATTCTAAATCCTTTGACTAGTGCATTGCTATAATAGTCAGAATTGGTGAATACATTTTTTACCTCCAAATTCTGAAATTCCATTTTTGTAAAAATGAAATACAAGAGAATTGTGAGACAAGAAGCTGCAAAAATTAAGGTTTTAAAAGCGTATGTTTTTTCTTTTTTGGTGTTAAAGAAGCTCACAATTCCAAGGAAAAGTAGGGTGAATCCAATTTTTGATAAAAGTCCGAATGATTTCATCATACTGAAAATAGAATGATCAAATTTTAGTATTTCTTTTTGGCCGGAAATTTTATAAGTCAATTCTTTGACATCCCAAAAAAGTTTTATTTCTAAAAAGGAGCAGAGAAAAATTACAAAAAGCACTAGAAAGGAAGCGAATATTTGGTAGGGAATTGTTATCAGTTGATTTTTTATAAACCGAATAAATGAGTAGATAAATCCAGCAAAAATGAGGTACATTCCAATTCGTGCCGCCACTAAAGTGAAATTTGAAAAACTTCCAAAAGCACTGTTGATTTGACTGAATTTTAAAAAACGCATTTCATAAATTCCAATGATTAAGAATAATAAAACAAGTAGAGACGATAGAACAAAAATAGTGTAATTAAATTCGGGAGAATTCTGCTTTTTTGTTCTGAAAAACTGAAGAATCCCAATGTAAACTAGAGAGAATGCTAGTTTACTTGTCAAGGCAAAAGAACGTAATATTTGGTAGTCAGAATGATCGAAATAAGTGAAATTTTTCCCTAAACCTAAACGGAAATCAATGATTTTAAGTTCCCAATAGTTATTGATTTCCAGAAATATCCCAACAAAGAATGGAATCAAAACCAAAAAGATGGAAATTATGTTGAATATTTTTGAAATTCTATTTGTAAGTTCTTGGATATTATTTTTTATGTTGTTGAAATAATAAACGCTTGCCATGGCAAAGACAAAACAAAAAGTACTAAAAAATTTCATATTGAACAAAAATGAAGTCGATAATTCAATCTTGATTTTTTCCAATTCACTTGACCTTAAGTTATCATTCAAATACCAAAAACCTTGTTCTAAGATGGTTCTTCCATAATTTTCTTGCCAAAAAAAGCACAAACTAAAAAATGCCACGATGTAAACTGGATAGGACATCAATTCAAACATTTTTATTGATTTTATTCGTCCTAATAGGAACAACATCAAGGCTTCAAAAGTCCAAGTGATTGTAATAACATCCCCATCAAATTGAATCGGAATAGTGATCGTGACAAACAATAAAACCATTCCAGCTGTGAGGTAAAAAATGGTTTTGTCAACTAATTTATTGCGATATAGAATTACGGAAACAGTGAAATGAACAAGTGCATTGAATACACAAAATACTCCCAAATAATTCTCGTAATTGCTGTTAGAAGCTAAAATGCTGTATCCCAAACCAAAGAAAATAAAACTATTCCCCAAGATGAAAAAGACGTCATTTACATTAAATTTTTCGTGTTTGAGTACCTTGTAAGCTAAACCTGTGAGGTAAAAAATCAAGAAGAAAATAAATACGAAAATTACGGAAAAATTGAAGTGTTTGCTGACGTCGTAAGAAAATAAGAACCAAGAAAAAAAGATGATCCATGTAAATGCATAACTGACGTATTGCAAGGGTTTCCAGTTTCGAAGGAAAGAAATTATTAATATTCCAAGATTAATGATGGTGATGTAAGAGAAAAAGAATCCTATTTTTCCTGAGCCATCAGAAAGTAAAAAAGGTACTGCATAAGCACCCACCAAACCCAAATGTGCAATGATTTGTTTTTCGTATTTTATGGCCGAAAATACGGTAAAACCCGTAAAAATAAGCATCAGTATAAAAGTGAGCGAAGTAGGGAAGAAGTGGTAAAAACTAAAAGCAATGTAACTCACAAAGTAAAAAATAGACATGGCTCCACTTAGTAATACTGCTGAAAAATCTAAGTATTTTGCTTTAAGTTTTAGAGCAAAAATTAATAAGCCGGCACCAACAGCATAACCTAAAGCAATGCGCATGGCAGGAGTAAGTAACTCTTTGTCGATGGCATATTTGGTACCAATGGCAACTCCAATAACGGTTATTAAAATTCCAATTTTATTGATTAAATTTTCACCTATAAATCGCTCCCAATCTTGTTTGGTTTTACTTGGTTTTGGTGGAATTGGAGCTTGCTTTTGAATGGGTTTAATTGCTTCTTGAACAGGAGCTGAAACAGGATTTTCAAGAACTTTTTCTTCCGAAATCACTTTTTTTTCAACTGAAACTGGAGTTATTACTTCCTCAACAGATTTAATTTCTTCAACTAGTTTTGTTTCCTCAACAGGATCAATTATTGCTTCTTTCTTAAGCTCACTTTCTACTTTGATTTCTTCAACTACATCTCTGCGGATGGTATCACTTTTTGGAGCGTGAATTATATTCGATAACTTGATGTTTAGTTCGCGTAATTCGTAAAACATCTTATTGTTCCTATTCTCTAATTCAATAAGAAGTCGCTTAAGGTTTTCTATTTCTTCGTCTCGATTTTGTTCCATAGAAGTTTGTCAGTTAGATGTGATTGTTCTGCAAACATAATAAAATTTTTGAGTAAATTATTCTTTGTTTAATTATTTTTTATCACTATTAACCGACTAAAATCAAAAAGTACAGTTTTTCCTTTCAAAAGCCCCATATTTATTAAGATTTAATTCTCTAAATAAAAACCTACCGCCCCGATTTTAGAACAAATCCATCTGTATGCAAG